>JBOGDU010000156.1:0-3520 GCA_050743145.1 Jiangellaceae bacterium
GTGAACGCGTCACCCGGGTGGAAGAAGCGTCCGCCCACGAGGAAGCCGACGTTGGGCACGAGCGGGATGTCCTCGTGGATGCGCGCGTGATCGACCCCGTAGGCGGAGACCTCGATGCCGACGTCGAAGCGGTCACCTGCCCGGACGGCGCCTGCGACGACTCCCTGCTCCGCGAGGATCGCCGCCGTCGCCTCGTCGGTGTGTACGTCGGCGCCGGGGTTCCGCCCGAGCAGCGGCCGCAGCCGCTCGACGTCGAGGTGGTCGGCGTGCTGGTGGGTGACGAGCACGCCGGTCAGGCCGGTCAGGTCCTCGAAGCCGTGGGAGTAGGTGCCGGGGTCGATGAGGATGCGCGCGTCGCCGTCCTCGACGAGGACGCACGCGTGCTCGTACTTCGTCAGCCGCATGGACTCACCGTACGACGGCCCGCGAGTTCCTAGACTGCAGCGTGTCGTCGACATTGCTTCCCGCCGGCCTCGGCCTGGGCGTCGCGATGGTGGTACTCGTCGGCGTGGCTGTCGTGGCCGCGTGGGTGGGTCGCCTGGGGCACTCGCGCGCGGCGCTGACGGCCTCGGCGCGGGCGGTCGTCCAGCTCGCGGCCGTCGCTCTGGTCCTCGCCGCCGTGGTGGACTCGTGGCCGCTGACGGCGGGGTTCGTCGTCGTCATGTATGTGGCGGCATCCGTTACGGCGGGCCGGCGGATGACCCGGAGCCGGGAGGCGGCGTGGGCGGCCGTGCCAATCGTCGCGAGCACGCTGCCGGTGTTGGTCGCCCTCCTCGCGACGGGGGTGCTGCCGGCGCGGGCGTTGGCGGTGATCCCGGTGGCCGGGATCCTCATCGGTGGCGCGATGACGGCGGCTGCGCTGGCCGGACGGCGCGCGCTCGATGACCTGCGGGTGCGTCGTGGCGAGGTCGAGGCTGCGCTGTCGCTGGGGTTCCTCCCACGCGACGCAGCGCTGGAGATCTGCCGGCCGGCTGCGTCGGGCGCTCTCGTCCCCGTGACGGACCAGACCCGGACCGTTGGCCTCGTGACGCTGCCGGGCGCCTTCGTCGGGATGCTGCTCGGTGGTGCATCTCCGGTGCAGGCGGGAGCCGTCCAACTGTTCGTCCTGGTGGCCCTGCTGGCCGTCGAGACCGTCGCCGTCGTCGTGACCGTCGAGTTCGTCGCGCGCGGACACCTGACGCGACAGTGTCCGCCTGCTGGTTCGTAGCGGTCGGCAGGTCATCTTCCCAGCGGTGCGCCCGGCGGGATAGCGTCTGGCGCGAATACCTCCGCATCCGGGGGAACCAACGGAGTTTCTGGCCAGGAGGAGCAGGGGATGACCGTTCGATCACTTCGGCGATCCGTCGCGGCTGTGGCCGCAGGCGCACTCGCCGGCGCTGTGCTGCTCGGTGTACCCGCGGACGCAGCACCGCCCGACGAGGATCCGTTATCGGAGTTCACCAAGGGAGTGAAGCTCAAGAACCTGCTCAAGCACCTCGAGGTTCTGCAGCGGGCGAGCGACCAAAACGGCGGCTCGCGCGCCAGCGGACAGCCCGGCTACGAAGCGTCGGTCGACTATGTCGTCGACAAACTGTCCGAAGCCGGTTACACGCCGGTGGTGCAGGAGTTCGAGTTCGACTACTTCGAGGAGAACTCGGAGCTCGAACGCATCTCGCCGAACCCGACGACGTACGTCAACGGCACGGACTTCCTTCGCAACCAGTTCGACTCCGGCACACCCGAGGGTGAGGCCACCGGAGCGCTCTTCCTCGCCGACGTCAGGCTGGACGCTCCGACCCTGCCGCCGAACACGTCGACCAGTGGATGTGAGGCCACGGACTTCACCGGCATGGCGGCCGGTTCGGTTGCCCTCGTCCAGCGGGGGACGTGCGGCTTCGCTGTCAAGGCACTCAACGCCCAGGCAGCCGGTGCCTCGGCGGTGATCGTCATGAACGAGGGTCAGCCTGGCCGCACCGGCCTGCTGAACATGATCGGCGACGCCACCGGTCTCGCCATCCCGGCAGTGTTCACGACCTTCGCCGCTGGTGCTGATCTGGCTTCGACGCCGGGCGCAACGGTCCGGGTCAAGGTGGAGTTCACGGCGGACGTCCGGCCGTCCTGGAACGTCTTTGCCGAGACCAAGGTCGGAGACGACTCGAACGTCGTCATGGCCGGCGCGCACCTGGACAGCGTCCAGGACGGCGCAGGTATCAACGACAACGGCAGCGGCAGTGCGGCGCTGCTCGAGGTCGCGCTCAAGCTCGCCGAGGACAAGGTGAAGCCGACGAACACGGTGCGCTTCGCCTGGTGGGGTGCCGAGGAGTCAGGCCTGCTCGGCTCGGAGCATTACGTCGAGGGCCTCACACCGGAGCAGATCGAGGACATCGCGCTGTACCTCAACTTCGACATGATCGGCTCGCCCAACTACATGTTCGGCGTGTACGACGGCGACAACTCCGGCGGCACGGCGCCGCCCGGGTTCATCCCGCCCGGCTCCGCCGAGATCGAGGACGTGTTCGAGGCCTTCTACGCCAGCCGCGGGCTCGCGTTCAACGACACGGAGTTCTCGGGACGCTCCGACTACGGGCCGTTCATCGCTGTGGGAATCCCTGCCGGCGGCCTGTTCACCGGAGCAGAGGGCGCGAAGACTGCAGCGCAGGCTGAGGCCTACGGCGGCGTCGCTGGTGCTGCCTACGACCCGTGCTACCACCAGTTCTGCGACAACCTGCGTGGTGACGGCCAGAACGAGGTCCTGTACGACGCTCTGCGCGAGGATTACGACCTGATCGGGAACATCAACACGTTCGCATTCGACACCAACGCGGACGCGGTCGCCACCGCGGTGTTCACCTTCGCGTTCGACACGTCGAGCCTGCCCGTTCCGGCGGCGCTGGCGCCGGCGCTGTCCCGCGTCGCGGCGCACAGCGACGAGTCAAGGGCAGCTGCCTGACCCGCACAAGTAGCCTGGTGGACGAGGTGCCGCCGGCCGACCCGGCTGGCGGCACCTCGTACGCCCGGCATTGCTGACGCACGTCGGGACATGCTCGGACACTGGGTAGGGTCATGGGACAGGAGCAGACGCGATTGCCGTCGACGCGGCTGCGCTGATGCTGGCGACGCGACCATCCAGGGCCTCTAGCTCAAGCTGGCAGAGCAGCGGACTTTTAATCCGCGGGTTGTGGGTTCGAGCCCCACGGGGCCCACCCTGGGCCGCGCTCGACGAGGAGTCCCGGGCGCAGCTTGACTCCCTCCACACCGTCGGGCGCATGGGCGAGCCGGACGAGGTCGGCGAGGTCGTCGCGGCCGTCTCGAGCCCGACGTGGTCGTTCGTCAATGGCGCCTACCTCCCGGTCGACGGGGGTTACCTGTCCCGCTGACCGACGTCGCGACGCAGGACCAGGAGTTCCAGTCGGACCCCCCGACAACCGAACACCGGGCCCCGAGACGTAAATCCGCAGGTCAAAGCGGGATCGGCGGAAACACCGTCTCGACGAGCGTGAGCATCCCGACCCCGACCTCGCCGATGGCCGCGATCACGTCG
>JBOGDU010000157.1:0-11553 GCA_050743145.1 Jiangellaceae bacterium
CGCGGCGAAGACCTCCCGGTAGCCCTTCTCGACCACGAGCCGACCCACGAGGCCGACGACCACGTCGTCGGGCCCGGCGCCCCATGCGCGCCGCAACGCCTGGGCCCGGGCCGGTGCGTCCGGCCTCGGCGTGAACCGCCTGAGGTCGACCCCGTTGCCGAGCAGGTGCACCTTCTCCGGCCGGATGCCGAGCCGGTGCAGCACCGGGACGTCCTCCGGGTTCTGGACCAGCTCGGCCCCCGAGCACGTGGCGGCGACCCGCTCGAGCGCGTAGACCACGGCCCGCTTGGCGAACCGGTCCTCGGGGAGGGCGTACAGCCCGTGCACGGTGTTCACCACGGCCGGCACCCCGGCGAGGCGGGCGGCCAGGCGTCCGTACACACCGGGCTTGGGGTTGTGGGTGTGGACGACGTCGGGCCGCAGCTCGCGCAAGCGGCGGGTGAGCTCGCCCAGCGCCCGCACGTCCTCCAGCGGCGCCATCGACCGGGTGGCGTGCTCGAGGGGGACGTGGCGGATGCCGTCGGCTTCGAGCGCGGCGACGTAGGGCCCGGGAGCCGACGCCCCGATGACCTCGTAGCCGGCGTCGCGAAAGGCGCGCAGCTGCGGCCCGAGCAGCAGCGCCAGGCTGATGTCGGTGGTCGTGAGGTGGACGAGCCGGAGACGGCGCATGGGGCCCTCGGACGCTCCCGACCTCAGGTGGTGCGGCCGATGTACCGGCGGCGGTTGGCCGCCTCGCGCAGCGTGTCCTCGAAGCCGAGACCGCCGGCGAGCTTGCGCCGGAACCACACCATCCCGTCGCGCCGCTGGATCGGCGAGCGGGCGATGCGGTAGGGGTCGGTCAGCCCGTAGCGGTTGGGACGGGTGCCGGCGAGCGCCGCGGAGCGAAAGCGCGTCCGCACCACGGCCTCGACCTCGCGGCTGGCGACCACGGCCTTCGGGTAGGCGAAGTGGACGGCGTCCACGCCCACCCGGTCTGCGAGCAGACCGGTCGACCGGTCGAGTTCATCGGCCGCAGCCTGCTCGTCGAGCCGGTCCAGCAGGGCGTGGGTGTGGGTGTGCGAGCCGACGGTGACCAGCCCGGTGGATACCGCGTCGTTCACGGCCGACCAGGAGAGCGGGTGGCCGCCGTGCGGGAACGGCCGGCCCCGCTCCACGAAGTCGGTCGACAGGTAGAACACGGCAGGCACCCGGCGGGCGACCAGGATCGGTAGCGCGACCTCGACCATGTCGGCCGTGCCGTCGTCGAAGGTGACGACGACGGGGTCGGGTCCGGGCGGCTCCTGTCCGGCGGCGGCGACGAGAGCGTCGTCGATCGTGGTGGTGACGCCGTGCGAGGCGAGCCACGCCATCTGCTCGTCGAACAGGCTCGCGGGCAGGTCCACCTCGATCTCCCTGCGATTGCCCACGCGGTGGTAGATCAACACGACCACGCCGCGCCCAGGGGGCCACAGCCGATCTGCCACGCCGGCCATGGTCTTGACCGCCCGTCCTGCGATCGCCCGCCCTGCGGAGCGTCCGCCGCCCGATGCGCTCACCATTCGTTCGGCCCGTGGTTCATGCGGAACCACTCGATCGTGCGCTTCAGCCCTTCGTCGAGAGCGACCGTCGGCTCCCAGCCCAGCAGTTCCCGCGCGAGGCGGATGTCCGGCTGGCGGACGGTCGGGTCGTCCTCCGGGCGGGGGCAGAAGGTGATCTCGCTGGGTGACCCGACGAGGTCGCGGATGGTCTCCGCCAGTCCGAGGATCGGGATCTCCTGCGGGTTGCCGATGTTGACCGGACCGGCGTGCTCGGAGTGCAAGAGCCGCAGGCAGCCATCGACGAGATCGTCGACGTACTGGATGGACCGGGTCTGGCTGCCGTCGCCGGCAACCGTGATCGGCTCCCCGGCCAGTGCCTGACGGATGAAGGTCGGCACGGCCCGGCCGTCGTACGGCCGCATCCGCGGGCCGTGGGTGTTGAAGATGCGCACGATCGCGGTATCGACCCGGTGGTGTCGGCGGTAGGCCATCGTCATCGCCTCCGCGAACCGCTTGGCTTCGTCGTAGACGCCCCGTGGACCGACCGGATTCACGTGGCCCCAGTACGTCTCCGGCTGCGGATGCATCTGCGGATCGCCGTAGGCCTCCGATGTCGACGCCAACAGGTAGCGCGAGCGCTTCTCCCGGGCCAGGCCGAGTGTGTGCAATGTGCCGATCGATCCGACCTTCAGGGTTTCCACGGGTAGTTGGAGATAGTCGATCGGCGAGGCCGGCGAGGCGAAGTGCAACACGACGTCCACCGGGCCGCCGACATGGATGAACTCGGTGACGTCGGAACGCACGAGCCGGAACGGTCCCCGTTCGAGCAGATGGGCGACATTGGCCGGCGTACCGGTGACGAGGTTGTCCAGGCACAGCACCTCGTAACCCTCTTCGAGCAGCCGTTCGCACAGATGGGATCCGAGAAAGCCGGCTCCGCCGGTGACCACGGCGCGGCGACGTCGCCGCGGATCCGGCGTCATCGCTGCCCCGTCCCCAGCGTGGCGGCGTCAGCCGGCGTGGCTGCGACGGTCGTGCGCAGGCAGCACGGCCTCGCCGAAGTCGCCTCCGGAGTCGCGGACGACGGTGTGCACATGGTTTGCGCCGTTCTGGGTGTTGTCGAGCTCGACCAGGAAGCGGGTGCCGGCCAGCCGATAGTAGTGGCCGTGGCCCGGCTCGAGTGCGCCGGTCCATCCGAACCGGAGGTCGTCCAGGGCGATGATCGCCATGGCATCGGCCCACCCTACGAGCCGGCGGTTCGCTAGCATCGCGCCCGTGGCCACGACCCTGGTCTCCTGCGTCGCAGAGAACGGCGAGCGGTGGTACCAGGAGGCGCAGAACCTGGTGCTGTCAGTACGGCGATTCGGCGGCAGCCTGGGCGACGCCCCGATCGTGGTCAACTTCGTCGACTCCGTCGAGCCCCGGTACGAGAAGGGTCTGGCCGAGCTCGGGGCCGAGGTGCGGGTGGTAGCCCGGTTCGACCGCCGGACGCCGGCGAGCAACAAACTACGCATGCTCGAACTGGCCGAAACCCACGAGTTCGACGTACTGCTGGCGATCGACACCGACACCGTGGTGGTCGGTGACGTGAGCACTTACGCCGACCGCGACGCCGTGGCAGTCAAGCCGGAGAACCTCGATCCGTACCCGCGCGAGTGCTGGCAGCAACTGTTCACCGACCTGGGCATACCCGAGCCAGGCAGGTCGATCGTCACCACGTCCACGGCTCAGGTGACCTATCCGTACTACAACAGCGGTGTGCTGTTCGTACCCCGCGACCGCTGTCCGGCCCTGCTGGAGAGCTGGTCGAAGCGGATCTTCGACGTTCTCGACGTCTACGAGCGTCGGCCTGACATCGTCGCCGGCCCACAGCGTCACTGGACCAACCAGTTGTCGCTGGCGCTGGCCGTCGTCGGCGACGGTATTCCCGTGGCCCGCCTGCCCGTGGCGGCCAACCTGTCGACCACCGTGCGGGTCCATCCGCTGTTCGCTCACGAGGTCACGCCGCCGTTCGTGCTCCACTACCACAACGAGATGGACGCGCGCGGCTTCGTGTTCCGGTCACCCAATGCGGCTGTCAACCCGCTCATCGATGCCGTCAACCGCGCCCGCGCCGAGACTCTCGGCCTCTCGTACGAGACCCTGCCGGCCCCGCCGCTGGTCCGGCGCACGCTGCGGCGGGTCGAGGGCCGGTCGTGGTACGAGGGCGGCCCGCTGGCGCGTATCCGGCGCCACCGGTTGCTGGCGCCGGTCCGCCGGCAGGCCAAGCGGCTGGCCAGGGGTCCGGCCGGAGGATGACCGTTCCCGCACGACGACGGCTCCAGGTCTTCCCGTTCTTCGTCGGATCGGGTCGTTCGGGGACCACGCTGGTGCGGGCGGTCTTCGACTCCCATCCTGACCTGGCGATACCCGACGAGGTGTCGTTCGTCATCCGCTATGCCCGTCCGCACTACGCATTCCGTTACGGGTGGCCACGGCGATTCGACGCCGCGGCGTGCACCGACCTGATCCTGGCAAACACGGCGTTCCGTCGGTGGGGGCTGCCGCGCGCGGAGGTGGTGGCCACGCTCTCGGAGCCACCGGCGCGCGACTTCCCCGACGCCGTCCGCCGTCTCTACGCCTTATGGGCGAGCAGCCGGGGGAAGGCGCGGTACGGGGACAAGACCCCGATGCACGTGCTGCACATCACCAGGCTCGCGCGGATGTTCCCGGAGGCGCGGTTCGTCCACGTGATCCGCGACGGGCGCGATGTCGCCATGTCCTACGTGGACGTCACCTGGGGACCCTCGACGATCGACGATGCGGCAGTCGAATGGCGACGGCGGGTGAGTGCGGGGCGGCGGGCCGGACGCCGTCTGGGCCCGGACCGCTACCGGGAGATCCGGTACGAGCACCTGGTGGAGGATCCCGAACGCGTAGTACGCGAGGTGTGCGGGTTCATCGAACTGCCCTGGGACGAGAGCCTCCTGCGCTACCACGAGCGGGCCGGCGAGGTCATCAGCGCCACCCGTTTCCCGGACGCCCACCAACGGCTCCGGCTACCCCCGACGCCGGGACTGCGGGACTGGCGGCGAGAGATGGATCCCGGCGACGTCAGCCGGTTCGAGGCGATCGCCGGCCCGCTGCTGGAGGAACTGGGCTACGGCCGGGCAGCCACCCGGCCCACCGTCGCCGGGCGCATCGCTGCGGGTGCGACGGTCGCGTCGGCCTTTGCCACGCGGACGTGGGCCGCGGCCACTGCCGGCGCACGGGTGCTGACCAGACAGGTCAGCGGGCGGCGGTGATCCGATGGGAAGCGCGGCGACCGTGGAGATCCGGCGGTTCACCACCACCGACGAGCCGGCGGTGCTCCGACTGCTCGAAGCGTCGCTCGGGTGGATCCCGGACGAGCAGTACACGCGGTTCTTCGCCTGGAAGCACGTCCAGAACCCATACGGTCGATCCCCGGCCTGGGTGGCGACCGATGCCGGCGAGGTGACCGGGTTCCGCACCTACCTGCGGTGGGAGTTCGTCATCGGCGGCCGGGTCGTCCGAGCAGTGCGCGCCGTCGACACCGCGACCCATCCCGACCATCAGGGCAGGGGCATCTTCTCCGCGCTGACCCTGCACTCGCTCGCGGAGTTGCGCGAGGACGGGACCGCGTTCGTCTTCAACACGCCAAACGAACGCAGCCGGCCCGGCTATCTGAAGATGGGCTGGCAGCCGGTCCTCCGCCTGCCCGTGGTCGCCCGGCCGAGCTCGCTGGGCGCCCTGAGCCGGCTCGCCCGGGCGCGCACGCCCGCCGACAAGTGGTCGGCACCGTCCGGCGCGGGGGTTGCCGCCACCGACGCGCTCGCCGACCGTGCCGGTCTCGAGGCGCTTCTGGACTCGCTGCCGACCGACGGCCTCCGGACCCATCGCAGCGTCGCCTACCTGACCTGGCGCTACGGGTTCACACCGCTCGAATACCGCGCCGTTTCCTCACCTCAGGGCGTGCGCGGTGGGCTGATCGTCTTCCGGCTGCGACGGCGCGGAGCCGCACTCGAGGCCGCGGTCTGCGAGGAGCTCGTTCCGGCTGACGACCTCGGCACCGCGCGGCGGCTGTTGCGCCGTGTGCTGCGTGAGAGCGGGGCCGACCATGCCGTCCGGATCGGCGGTCGGCCGCCCAGAGCGGGGTTCATGCCCGTACCCGGCCAGGGGCCTCAGCTGGTGTGGCGCGACGTCGCCGGAACGACGATGCCCGAGCCGTCCGCCTGGCGGCTCGGCCTCGGCGACGTCGAGCTGTTCTGATGAGGTCGGCGAGGCGGCGTCGTAGTGTGGACGCGCGCCTGAACGACCCCACGGACGGAAGGTCATGAACGACGAGCAGGAGCCCCAGAGCCCGGCCTCGACCGGGCGGCTGAGCCGGCGGCAACTGCTGGGCCTCGTGGGCGCGGGAGGTGTGGCCCTCGCCGCCGGAGGCTACGTCGCGCTCCGTGCGCGCGGCGACGGAACGGCGGCATCGTCGGCCGACCCGACGCCCGGCCACGACCACCCCAGCCCGACTACCCGTCCCTCGGAAAGCGCGCCGCCGCCTGCAGCGCCCAGCGACCTTCCGACGGCGCGGTGGAGTGACCCGGCAACGTGGGGCGGGACGGTTCCGGGGGAAGGCGATCTGGCTGTCGTCGACCAGCAGATCCTGCTCGACGTCGACGCCCGGGTGGCCGGCGTCCAGATCGAGCCGGACGGCGGCCTGGTGTTCGATCCGGCCGCAAGCAGGACCCTCCGGTCCGACGCCAACGTCGTCGTCAAGGGCAGGCTCCAGCTCAGGCCTGCCGACCCGGAGGTGATCCACCAGGTCGCGTTCGTCGACGTCGACGAGAGCCGCTTCGAGGGAGGCCACACCGAGACGCCGTTCGACACCGACGTCGGGCTCTGGGTGCTCAATGCCGGCGTGCTCGACCTGCAGGGAACGCCCAAGACGTCATGGACCCGTATCACCGGCGCGGTCGACAGGGGCGCCACCACGATCACGGTCGAGGACGCCACGGGCTGGCGGGCCGGCGACGAGATCGTGATCACACCGACCGAGCCCACCACGATTCCCGAGTACTGGCTTCACCACGATCGCCGCACGGTCGCGTCGGTCGACGGCACGAGTGTCGTCCTGGGTGAGGGCCTCGAGTTCGCACACCCCGAGGTCACGGTGCGGCCGGGCGTGACCTATCGGGCGGAGGTGCTCAACCTCACCCGCAACGTGCTCCTACAGGGCACGCCGGAGGGGCGGTCCCACGTCCTCATGCTGGCGGCTACGCAGGCCCAGAACATCGGCTACGTCGGGCTCCGGCACATGGGGCCGCGCCAGGGCGATGAGGAGGTGCTCGGGCGCTACGCGCTGCACTTCCATACCAACTACGACGGGTCGCGGGGATCGATGATCGAGGGCGTGGTGGCCTACGACTCCACCGGACACGCCTTCGCCGCCCATCTGTCCAACGGCGTCACCTTCCGCGACTGCATTGCGCACGACATGGTCGACGACGCCTTCTGGTGGGACCTCAGCCTCGAGGGCGGCCGCGACCTGGTGCCCTCCGACGACATCGTCTACGAGCGCTGTGTGGCTCACCTGGTCAAGAGCGGCGGCAACAGCAAGTTCAACCTGACCGGGTTCCTGATGGGCGCGGGCAACGGCAACATCGCTCGCGGCTGCGTCTCCACCGGGATCCAGGGCGGTGCCGAGTCGTCGGCCGGCTTCCACTGGCCGTCCCATTCGCGCGACAAGAACATCTGGACCTTCGAGGACAACCTGGCTCACAACAACCGCCACAGCGGCATCTACTTCTGGCAGAACGGCGCACCGCGCACCATCGTCGACCGCTTCACCGCGTACCACTGCGGGCAGGGCATCTTCGCCGGTTCCTACAGCAACCTTGCCTCCTACCGAGATTGCACGGTCTACGCGTGCAGGAAGAACGGCCTGATCATCTCCGCCCTGCCCTCACGGCAGGGCCGCCGGACCGGCGAGACGATCACCTACGAGGGCATGTACATCGACCAGAACGGGCTGTCCGACTACGCCGTCCATATCACCAAGCACATCGCTCGGGGTGGGTCGGACCGGGTGACGATTCTCGAGGGTGGCACGTTCATGGGTGGCCGGGTGGCCCAGATCGGGATTCCCGACGGTGGAAAGCACCCGCAGTTGTACGACTTCGTCGACTGCACCTTCGAGGGCAACGCGTTCTGGCTCGGTGAGGGGTTGCCGGATCAGACCATCCTGCGTGTCGAGGGTGGGCCCGACGGCTCCTTCGTCGTCCGCCCGGCTGATCAGCGCGGCGACTCGCGGCCGGAATGGAACGCCAGTGTCACCGACGCCTAGACCGCCCCGTCACCAGCGTGGGGCGGTATCGCCCAGCAGGTCGACCAACGCCGCGTTGGGGACTCGAAATGTCTCCTGTAAGCGCGCCGCGACGGCGGCATCCACAGCAGCAGAGGGGTAGTCGCCCGGCGGTCGGCTCTGGTTGCGGAAGTGCGACGGCTGCCACGGCGGCAGTCCGAGGAACTCGACGATCGCGCCGAAGCCGCCGACGGGATCGTCGAAGAGGTCTTCGCTTCGGATCACGAGAAACTGGTCTCGCGGGTAGTGGTCGAACCAGCGCAGCAACTGATCGGCGTAGCGACCACGGGCGACATAGGAGTAGCGCAGCATGGCCTTGGGATCGTGGCCTGGATCGACGGTGAGGCGGTCCAGATCGGGGGCACATCGCCCAGCTTCCGCGTCGAGCGCGGCCTCGAGGCCGAGCGTCTCGTAGCCGAGGCGCACCATGTGACGGTAGTGCGACAGCGCGCGCGCCGCCGGGTCTCGCAGCACCACAACGAGCCTGGCGTCGGGCACGAGCCCCTGCGCCCGCTGCGGCGCCAGCGGGTGGAACAGATAGTCCGGGGTGGCCTCGAACGCCAGCCGCCCGCGCCGGATCTCCAGGTCGAAATGGGCGCGGTACCACCGCTCGCCGAGGTGCTCGTACCGGCTGAAGTACTCGATCTCCTTGCGGAACGACGCCGACACTTGCGGGTGGGCGCGAAGATACCGGTACAGCGAACTCGTCCCGCAGCGTTGTGCGCCGATGATCATCGCATCGGGCAGGCGCCGCCACCGCCCGGTGGGGACGCGGTAGCGCAGCCGGGCCTTGGCGATGCGGTGGCGCACGCCGACGGGAACGCGTGAGCGGAGATCGCCGAGGACAGCTGGAGCCATGCCGTACAGCCTTCCACCGGCTGGGCGGTTGCCGTAGAGTTCGCGCCGGGAAAGGGGGGTCGTGCAGACCAACCTCGCCGACATCAACGCCCAGGTACGGGCACTGATGTCGAAGCGGCTGAAGATCCAGGGGGATCGATCGGCGATCGCCGACGATGCCCCCTTGCGTGACGCCGGCCTCGACTCCATCGCGATCCTGAGCCTGGTGGTCGGCCTCGAGGAGGAGTTCGACGTCGAGATTCCCGATGGCGACGTCGTTCTCGACAACTTCGGCAGCGTCGACGGCGTCGTCCGCTACGTCGCCCGCCGACTGGACCGGTGACCTCCGCGCTGACGGTGCCGGCGATGCTGGCTCGCACCGCCGACCGGTTCGAGAGCCGCCCCGCGCTCATCGACGCGTCGCGCCGCCGCAGCTGGGGCGACGTCGTCGCCGATGTCGAACGTCGTACCGGCGCATTGCGCAGCCGGGGGGTCGGAGCCGGCGACGCCGTGGGGATCGTCCTCGGCAACGACATGGAGTTCGTCACGACCTTCCTCGCCGTCGTCTCCGCGGGCGCGGTGGCGGTCCCGCTCAACCCGTTGCTCACAGTTGCCGAGCTCGGCCTCTACCTCCGCGACCGCTCGGTGGCCGGCCTGATCACCAGCGCCTCCCGGGTGCCGGCGATCGGCAACTGGGCGGCTGCGGCCGGTAGCGGCGCGTGGGTCGCCGATGTCGTCGGTTTCGACGCCGCGCGTGACGTCGGTAGGTCGCACGTCGACGTGTGCACGCCGGAGATGCCCGCACTGCACGCGTTCTCATCGGGCTCGACCGGCACCCCGAAGGGAATCGTCCGTACCCAGGCCAACCTCACCCACGAGGCCGACCACTTCTTCGACACGGTCGGGGTGAGCGAGGACGACGTGATCCTCACGGCGGTCGCCCTGTTCCATGCGCACGGACTGGGGAACTGCGTGCTCGCGGCGGCCCGGTCGGGGGCAGCCATGGTGTTGCTCGACCCGTTCCAGCGCGACGCAGCCCTTGAGGCCATCGCACGGGATGGGGTCACCGTGTTCCCGACCGTCCCCTTCGTCGTCCAGACCCTGGCCGAGACCCGGCGTGCCGACCGCGCCGCCGCGGGCTCGCTCCGGCTCTGCTTCACCGCTGGAGCGCCCCTCGCCCGCGAGACCTTTGACCTGTTCACCGCGCGCTTCGGCGTTCCGGTCCGGCAGTTGTACGGGTGCAGTGAGGCCGGCTCGGTCACGATGAACCTGGACGAAGATCCCTCGCCGAGCGCGGCATCGGTGGGTCGTCCCATGAAGGGGATCGAGGTCGCGATCGTGGGCGAGCAGGGTGTGTCCCGTCCGCCCGGCTCCACGGGTGAAGTCACGTTCACCAGCCCGGCCCTGACCAGCGGCTACGTCGGTGTCGCCCCGGAGGCGAACGAGGCCTTCCGCGACGGCTGGTTCCGCACCGGAGACCTTGGCCACGTCGACGAGTCGGGCAACCTGTTCGTCACCGGCCGAACCAAGCTGTTCATCTCCACCGGTGGCTACAAGGTCGACCCGGTCGAGGTCGAGAACGTCCTTCGGCGGCACCCGGGGGTCGCCGACGTCGTGGTCGTCGGCGCCGCGGGCTCGCTCGGCGAGGAGATCGTCAAGGCGGTCGTCGTGCCGGCCGAGTCCACGGCCGACGAGGCCGCCCTGCGCGGCGAGCTGATCGGGCTGTGCCGGACCCGGTTGGCCGTGTACAAGGTGCCCCGAATCGTGGAGTTCCGGTCGGAGATTCCCCGCAGCCCACTGGGCAAGATCCTGCGCAAGTACCTCGTCTGACCGGTGGTCGCTGGAAGCGCCATCGCATACGTCGAGCGCCCCCTTATGATCACCCGCATGGCGCCCACTGGGGCTCGTGACTCGACCCAAGTAGACGCGGGCGTCAGGCGTGCCCGGTGGTGGCATCTGGCCACCTTTGTGGCCGCGGTCTTCGGCGTGGGCTTGCAGCTGTGGATCGAGTTCGACCCGGCTCCGAATCCCGACCGACCAGAATTCTCGACCCCGATTCGGCTGTGGAACGTGCTCAGCTACTTCACGGTGTGGAGCAACATCCTCGTCCTGGTGGTGGCGTACCTGCTCTGGCGCGACCCGCTGCGCCGAGGGCGTGTGTTCACAGTGTTCCGGCTCGCCAGCGTGGTGATGATCACCCTCACCGGGGTGATCTACGCGCTGGTACTGGCTCCGCTGTGGAATCCCACCGGCTGGCAGCGGGTGGCCGACGAGACGCTGCACTACACCGTGCCGATCCTCGCCGTGGTCAGCTTTCTGGTCGCCGGGCCGCGGCCACGGTTCTCCACCCGCACCCTGTGGGCCAGTGTGTCGATCCCGCTGGTGTACATCGCGTACACGCTGATCCGCAGCCCGTTCATCACCTACACCCAGGACGGCCAGACCCGGCACTGGTACCCGTACCACTTCCTCGACGTCGACGATCTCGGCTACGGCCGCGTCCTGATCAACATCGCCGGTCTCCTGCTGCTGCTGCTCGCCGTCGCCGGGATATTCCTCTACCTCGACCGCAAGCTGCCCGAGCGGCCGATCCGCTCGCCCGCAATCAGCCCAGCACCACCGTGACCCCGTCAGAGAATACGGAGTCGTGAAGCTCAACGCCTGCGGGTACCGCGTCCACCGGTATGTCAAATACGACAATGCCGGTCAGGGAATTGCCTGGGTTGATCTCCTCGTAGAGCGACTGGGCCTCGTCGAGGTGGATGGCGGCCTCGCCGTCGGCGCTCGCCCTCCGGCCCTCGGTGTCGATCAGATACTGGTTGTCCCCGAAGAATGACCCCGGTG
>JBOGDU010000158.1:0-16084 GCA_050743145.1 Jiangellaceae bacterium
CACCCCGCCCACACCCAGGGTCCGACCCAGCCGCCCGCGCCGGCCGCGCCGCCGTCGCGGCCCCATCCGCGGTACCTGGCGCTGCTGCGCATCGACATCGAGGCCCTGCGCCGCGGCGCGGTCGCCGGGGGCGAGCTGTGCGAGATCACCGGCGTCGGCCCGGTGCCGGTCCCGATCGCGCGCGGCCTACTCGGCCAGGCGGTGCTCAAACTGGTCATCACCCGCGGTGTCGACGTAGCCCATGTGACCCACGTCGGCCGCGGACCCACCGCCGCCCAACGCATCGCGCTGGCCTGGACCAGCCCCGACTGCACCGTCCAAGGATGCCCGCGGACCCGCATCGAATACGACCACCGGCAGCCGTGGAAAGACACCCGCCACACCCGCCTGAACGAACTCGACCCACTCTGCGACCACCACCACGACCTGAAAACCCACCACGGCTGGGCCCTCGTCGCCGGCCACGGCAAACGCGCCATGGTCGCACCCCACCACCCCCGCCACCCCCGACACCCCGGACACCAAAGACAAGAAAACCGGGCGGCCAGCCACAACCAGCTACCCGGCCCGGGCCCGACCATCGCACCCGACCCCCACCGCGATAGCCGGCCACGGGCGGCTCCCGAACAGCGAGCACTGCCAGCACCGCCCAGGCAACCGTCGACCGACCCGCCGCGACCTCCGTAGGGAAATACAGGGGGATCCGATCCGTCATTCCGTGGTAATCGCTCGGAGGACGTCGAGGCGGGCCGCCCGGCTGGCCGGCCACAGAGCGGCCAGCATGCCGACCACGGCGGCGAGCGCGACGAAGATGAGCAGCTGAACCCACGGCACCGCCAACACGTCGAGGCCGGACTCCGCCTGCGATCGCTGGAGCGCGATCCCGAACAGCAGGCCCAGCCCGATGCCGAGCACGGCACCCAGGACGGCGATCGCGATCGACTCGAGCTGCACCATCCGGCGCAGCTGCGGTCGGGACAGCCCGACTGCCCGCAGCAGTCCGATCTCGCGGGTCCGCTCGAACACCGAGAGCGCCAGCGTGTTGACGATGCCGAGGATCGCGATGATGATCGCCAGCCCCAGCAGCGCGTAGACGAGGTAGAGCAGCTGGTTGACCTGGGATCGCTGCTCCGCCTTGAACGCCTCCTGGTCCTTGACGGCGACCATGGGCAGTTCGTCGGCGGCGCGCTCGATGCCGCTCCTGACCTCGGCCAGGTCGGCGCCCTGCTCGCCGACCACGTAGACGGTGGAGTCGGCAGGCCGGATTCCACCGCTCTCGAGCGCGTCGAGGCTGACGACGACATCCGCGAACAACAGCTGCGTCGGTGCGAAGACACCGCCCACCTGCATCTGACGGGTTCCACCGGGAAGTGCGACCTCCAGCGGGTCACCGACACCGGTCCCGTGGTCCTCCGCATAGTCCTCGGACACCAGGACGCCGTCCGAAGGGAGATCGTCACTGCCCGCGGTGACCTCGAAGTCGGCTGCCTGCGCATAGGCCGTCGGATCGAACGCGGCGAGGAAGACATCGGTGCCGTCCGCCTGCGCGGCGTTGTAGCGGACCCTGGCGACCTCGGCGACACCGTCGACGTCGGCGATCCGGTCGGCGAGCGCCGGCGAGAACGGCTGCCCCACGGCGTTGGAGACCACGAACTGCGCATCGAGGCCGTCGTCGAGTGCCTTGTCGATGCTCCTGTTCGCTGACTGGCCGATGACCGACATCGCAGCCACGAGAGCCAGGCCGATCATGAGTGCGGACGCCGTGGCCGCCGTTCGGCGTGGGTTGCGCTGGGCGTTCTCCCGCGCCAGCAGGCCCACCGTGCCGAAAGCGCGCGGGAACCAGCCCGCGACGACCCGCAGGATCGGCGGGCCGATGACGGGGGCGAGCAGGGCGACGCCGACGAAGACGGCCGCGACGCCGGCGCCGACGACTGTCGCCGCCTGAGCGACGTCGGTGAACAGCCCGACTCCCATCGCCACGGCACCAGCCGCCGTCAGCAGAGTGCCGACCACCCTGCGCGTGCGCCGTGAGGAATGCGGAACGACGACATCGTCGCGCATGGCTGCCACCGGTGGTACCCGTGCCGCGCGGCGGGCGGGGACGTAGGCCGCGATCAGCGTCACCACGATGCCGACCGCGTAGGCGATGAGAACAGTGCGCGGGCGCAGGACCAGGCCGGCACCGCCGAGGTCGAGGCCGAACAACGCAAACGCCAACTTGAGCAGTTGCGCGACACCGAGGCCGAGAAGGAGCCCGAGCGTGGATCCCACCAGACCGACCGCAAAGGCCTCGACGAGGACCGACCGCGTGACCTGCCGGCGGCCGGCGCCCAGGGCCCGGAACAGAGCCATCTCCTGAGTCCGCTGTGCCACCAGGATCGAGAACGTGTTGAGGATGAGGAAGATGCCGACGAACAAGGCGACGGCTGCGAAGATCAGCAGGAACGTGTTGAAGAAGCCGAGCGCCTGCTGGAGTGAGTCCTCGCTCTCCTCCGCTATCTCGGCCCCGGTCCTGGCCTCCACACCGTCGGGCAGATTCTGCACGATGCGGTCGCGCAACTCACCGACGTCCGCGCCGTCCGCGGCGGTCACCGCGATGCTGCTGAAGACGTCCTCGCCTCCGAGCAGGAGGTCCTGAGCCGTGTCCGTTTCGAACAAGGTCAGTGTGGCGCCGGCCAGGCTGTTGCCGTTGCCGAAGTCGGTGATGCCCACGAGCGTTGCGCTTGTCTGCGGTGGGTCACCCGGCATGACGAGGGTGACCCGCTCGCCGACGTCGTACTCGGCCCGGTCGGCCGTCTTGGTCTCGAGGACGACCTCGCCGGAGTTCCGCGGTTCGCGCCCGTCGACGATCCGCAGCGGGATCGAGCCGTCCTCGGCGGGCGCGTCCGTCCAGTTGGTGGCGACCCCGGGGGCCCCCGTCCCGCCGACGAGCCTGCCCTCGGAGCCGATGACGAACACCGACTGGTTCGACACGACACCGTCGGCGCGGTCGACGCCGTCGACACCGGCGAGGTCGTCGACCATGGCCGCTGGCAACGTGCGCGCGTCACCGCCGGTGAACTGGAACTGGTCGCCCTCGCCGACGACCGGGCGGACGATGACGTCGGAGTTGGAGTCGGCGAAGATCTTCTCGAAGGTCTCGTCCAGGGTGTCGGTGAAGACGTAGGAGCCGACGACGAACGCGACCCCCAGCACGATCGCGAAGGCGCTCAGCGCCAGCCGCAGTTTGCGCGCGGCAAGGCTCTTGAAGGTGGCGCGGAGCATCGCTCAGGACACCCGGCCCACGGGGTCGAAGCCCTTCATCCGCTCGAGCACTCGCTCTGCCGTGGGCTCGGCCATCTCGTCGACGATCCGACCGTCGACGAGGAAGAGCACCCGGTCGGCGTACGACGCCGCGTTGGGGTCGTGGGTCACCATGACGATCGTCTGACCGAAGTCGCGCACCGAGCGACGCAGGAAGCCGAGGACCTCGGCGCCGGAATGCGAGTCGAGGTTGCCGGTGGGTTCGTCCGCGAACACGATGTCGGGCCGGCTGACCAGTGCGCGGGCGCAGGCGACGCGCTGCTGCTGGCCGCCGGACAACTCGTTCGGCTTGTGATCGAGCCGGTCACCGAGCGCGACCGTCGTCACGACCGTGTCGAACCACTCGGGGTCGACCTTCCGCCCGGCGATGTCGATCGGCAGGGTGATGTTCTCCTTGGCGGTCAGCGTGGGAACCAGGTTGAAGGCCTGGAAGACGAAGCCGATCTTGTCCCGCCGCAGCCGGGTCAGCTCGTTGTCGCCCAGGGAGGTCAGCTCGGTGTCGCCCACGTAGACCTGCCCTGCGGTCGCCGAGTCGAGCGCGGCCATGCAGTGCATCAGCGTCGACTTGCCCGATCCGGACGGGCCCATGATGGCCGTGTACCGGGTCCGACCGAACTCGACCGACACGTCGTTGAGTGCGACGACCTGCGTGTCTCCTTCGCCGTAGACCTTCCAGAGGCCCTCGGCGCGGGCCGCCGCCGGGTCGGTGCCCGCAGGGGTACCGGGTGTGAGTGTCACTGATGCTCCTCGTGCAGAGTTGGTGATGTGACGACCGTAGATGGCCCGCGCGCCGCTCCGCTCGGCGGCACGGCCGGTTCCGGGAGTCCGCCCCGCGGACGAGCAGCGGCGGCCGGTCGTTCCGCGGGAGGAGACACCGCGGTCACTCGGTCGTGATGGCGCGCAGGACGTCGAGCTTGGCGGCACGCCGCGCCGGCCACACGGCAGCGAGGACGCCCACCAGCGCCGCGAGGACCACGAACCCGGCGAGGCGGAGCCACGGCACGGCGAGGACCTCGAGACCTTCGTCGGACAGCGCGCTCTGCAGAGCGACCCCGAAGACGACCCCCAGCACGATGCCCAGCACGGCGCCCAGCAGGGCGATGGCGACCGCCTCCCAGCGGACCATCGCCCGGAGCTGGCGCCGGCTCATCCCCACTGCCCGCAGCAGACCCACCTCCCGGGTCCGTTCGATGACCGAGAGCGCGAGCGTGTTGACGATGCCGAGCACGGCGATGAGAACGGCCAGTCCGAGCAGCGCGTACACGAGGCTGAGCAGCCGGTTGACCGGTGCCCGCTGCTCCTCGGTGAAGGCTTCCTGGTCCTTAACCGTCACCGTGGGCAGCGCGGCGGTGGCCTCCTCGAGCCCGGCCCGGACGGCGGCGGTGTCCGCGTCGGGCTCGACCACGACGTAGACAAAGCTGTCCGCCGGACTGACCCCGCCGGCCGCCAACGTGTCGAAGCTCACCACCACCTCGCTTCCGACAGCCGGGTTGTCGGCGAAGATGCCGACCACGCGAAGCACTCGCTCGCCGGCAGGCATCCCGACGGTGAGCCGGTCTCCGACGTCCAGCCGCTCCCTGCCGGCCAGCCCGGTCGCCACCAGGGTCCCGTCCGTGCCCAACCCGGTGCCGCCGTCGGTGATGTCCAGATGCGCCGCGGTCGCGAAGGCCGCGGGGTCGAGCGCGGCCAGGTTGGCGTCGTGTCCGGCGACCTGGCCCGCCTGCCAGCGGACCTGGGCGACCTCTGCCACCCCGTCGAGGCGGGCGAGGTCGGTGGCAACTCGGGTCGAGAACGGCTGCCCGAGCGCATTGGACACCACGAAGTCCGCGGTCAGGTCGTCCTCGAACGCGACGTCGATGCTCTCGTTCGTCGACTCGCCGATGACGGCCATCGCCGACACGAGAGCCAACCCCACCATCAGGGCGGAGGCGGTGGCGGCGGTGCGGCGGGGGTTGCGCAGGGCGTTCTCGCGCGCCAGGTGACCGACGGTTCCGAACAGCGTCGGGTAGCCCGCGGCGACGGCACGCACGATCGGGGCGGCCAGCACCGGCGCGATCAGCGCGATGCCGAGGAACACGCCGGTGATCCCGATGCCGACGAGAAGCGTCGACCGGGGCGTGTCGAGGAACAACCCGGCGCCCAGCAGAGCGGCACCGGTCAGGGCGAGCGCTCCGCCGAGGCCCGCGTGCAGGCTGCGAGGAGCCTGGGGGAGCGCGACATCGTCACGCATGGCCGCGACGGGTGACACGCGTGCCGCGCGACGCGCCGGGATGTAGGCGGCAGCCATCGTCACAGCCACGCCGACGCCGTAGGCGACGGCGACCGTCCGGGGCTCGACCACCAGCCCGCCCGGGCCCAGGTCGAGGCCGAATGCGCCGAAGGCGAGCTTGAGCAGATGGGCGACGACGAGCCCGAGCCCGAGTCCGACGGTCGCCCCCAGCAGGCCCACCACGAGCGCCTCCACCAGCACCGAGCGGGTGACCTGCCGGCGTCCGGCACCGAGGGCACGGTAGAGCGCCATCTCCCGGCTGCGCTGGGCCACCAGGATCGAGAACGTGTTGAGGATGAGGAAGGTGCCGACGAACAGCGCGACCGCGGCGAAGACCAGGAGAAACGTCGTGAAGAAGCTCAGCGCCTCGCGCAGCCCGTCGGAGGTCTCGTTCGAGGTCTCCGCGCCGGTCCTGGCCTCGAAGCCGTCGGGGATCACGGCCTCGACCTCGGAGCGAAGCCGCTCCTGACTGACGCCCTCGCGGGCCGCGATCGTGATCGTGGAGAATGCCTCGGCCCCGTCGAGCAGCAGACGTTGGGCGCTGGCGGTGTCGAACAGCGCGAGCGTCGCCCCGGCCAGGCTCGCACTCTCGCCGAACGTGGCGGTGCCGACGAGGGTGGCCTCGATCTCGGCTTGTTCGGTGCTGGTGACCAGGCGGACCGAGTCACCCAGGTCGTACCCGCCCAACTCGGCGGTCCGAGCGTCGAGGACGACTTCCCCCTCATGTGCCGGCGGGCGGCCGTCGGCGATCTTCAACGGCGCCTCGCCGGTGGTGTTGGGGGCGTCGGACCAGTTGGCGCCGATTCCGGGAGCTCCGCCGCTGCTGACCACCCGTCCGTCGTCGCCGACGACGAAGACCGACCGGTTCTCCACGACGCCGTCCACGCGCCGGGCTCCGTCCAGCGCGGCGAGTTGGTCGACCAGCGACGCCGGGACCGTACGGGTGTCGTTGTTGACGGCGTCGCTGCCGACCAGCGAGCTCAAGCCCTGTGAGCCTTCGGGCCGGACGATGACGTCGCCGTGGAGGTCGCTGAAGATCTCCTCGAAGGTCCGGTCGAGCGTGTCGGTGAAGACGTAGGAGCCAGCCACGAAGGCGACGCCCAGCACGATGGCCAGCGCGCTCATGGCCAGGCGCACCTTCCGGGCGACCAGGCTCTTGAGGGTGACGCGCAGCACGTCGGCGCTCCGCTACTTCGCCGGCTGGACCAGGCGGCTCTCGTGGGCGTGGATCGCCGCCAGCACCCGGTCGCGCATGCCCAGCTTCGTGAGCAGTCTGCCGCCGCCTGGCCGGCTACGAATCATTCACCCAGGGTAGGTCGGGCGCGCACGGGAGGAACCTTCGTTCCGCACGCCGAGCGCGTACGACCTGCGCGTACAAGGGGCACGCGTCGTTCTGGTCGGTCCGGGTCGGCGACGGGTCGAGGGCGAACCTGGCCTGGACCTACGAACAGCCCCGCCGCGACGCAGAGCCGGTCCGCGACCTGGTCTGCTTCTTCAACGAGCAGGTCGACCTCGAGCTCGACGGCGAACTGGGCGAACGCCCGGTGTCGCCCTGGTCGGAGCCCGACTGGTGGCGCGGTGCGGCCATGGCCTTCGAGAACCGGCTCTGAGCGCCGGTCATCGGCAGGCTCAGACGTCGACCGGCGACGTCCGTGGTGACGGTGCCTCGTCGGCGGGCGCTGCCGAGCCGGTGGCCTCGGATTCGGGCAGCGGCGGCGGCGTGCCGCCCCAGGACGGGCACAGAGCCTGGTGGGCGCACCAGTCGCAGAGCCGGCTCGGGCTGGGCCGCCAGTCGCCCGTGCGGGCGGCACGCTCGATTGCCCGCCAGAGCGCCTCGACCTTGCGTTCGGTGGCCAGCAGGTCGGCCTCGTCGGGCTCGTAGCGCAGCACCTCGCCGCTGCCGAGATAGACGAGCTGGAGCAGCCGGGGTACCCGGTGGTGCAACCGCCAGAGCACGAGGGCGTAGAAGCGCATCTGGAACATCGCCCGCTGTTCGAATCCGGCCGGCGGCGCCTTACCGGTCTTGTAGTCGACAACCCGCAGGTCGCCTGTGGCCGCCGCCCGGTCGACGCGGTCGACGTAGCCGCGCAGCCGCAGCCCGGAGTCGAGGACGGTCTCGACGTAGAGCTCACGCTCAGCCGGTTCGAGCCGGGCCGGGTCCTCGAGGGTGAAGTAGCGCCGGACCAGGTCTTCGGCTCCGTTGATCCACTCGGCCATCGCCGAGCCGTCCTCGTCGTCGTCGAAGAGCGCAGCCAGATCGGGCTCCGCCTCGAGCAGTCGCTCCCACTGGCCGGCGACCATCGCGGTGGCCCCCGCGACGGTGCGCTCGTCGGGAGGCAGGTCGAACAGCCGCTCCAGAACGGCATGAACGACGGTTCCGCGGGTGGCCGCGTGGCTCGGCGGCTCGGGCAGCCGGTCGATGGTGCGGAACCGGTAAAGCAATGGGCAGGTCATGAAGTCGGCCGCCCGTGAGGGCGAGAGGGTGGGACCGGTGACCTCCTCGTCGCCGACCGGCTCGACGGCCGGTGCGGCGGCCTGCGGAGGCGCCTCGGCGTTCATGTCAGCGACTGTAGGCCAGACCACGGACACGACCACCTGGACACGACCACGCGGACACGACCACCGACAGCGCAGATGTCCCGACCGTCCGGCCGCAACTTGTGGCGGGTTGGACACGTCTGATCGGCCCGGGACACGTGCCAAACCCGCCACAAGTGGGATCGCGCGGGCTTGCGAAGGATCGCGGGGGCCTAGCCTGGGTACGTGACCAATGGCGACCGGCGACAGCTGACCCTGGGCAGGGTTGCCGGGGTGCCGATCCACGTCAGCCCCACCTGGTTCATCGTCGCCGCCGTCATCACGATCGGCTTCGCGCCGTGGGTTCGCGACCGACTGCCCGACCTCGGCGCCGGAACCTACGCCGTCACCTTCGCCTTCGCCGTCCTGCTCTACGCGTCGGTGCTGCTCCACGAGGTGAGCCATGCGCTGGTGGCGCGCGGGTTCGGACTGCCGGTCCGGGGCATCACCCTGCACTTCCTGGGTGGGTACACCGAGATCGAGCGCGCGTCCCCGACACCGGGTCGCGACGTGGTGATCTCGGCGGCGGGCCCGGCGGTCTCGCTGGCGGTCGGGGCGCTGGCCCTGCTCGCGTCGGCTCCGATCGCCGAGCCGGTGTCGGAGTTCCTGCTCCTCGAGTTGGCCGTGGCCAATCTGATCGTCGGGGTCTTCAACCTGCTTCCGGCGCTTCCTCTCGACGGCGGGCACATGCTGCGTTCGGTCGTCTGGCGGGCCACGGGCGACGAGCATCGCGGCACCGTGGTCGCCGCTCGGGCGGGTCAGGTGCTCGCGGGGCTCGTGCTCGTCCTCCCGTTCGTCCTCGCCGGTGGCACCCCGCAGATCGTGTCCCTGGTCTGGTCGGCCTTGGTGGCACTGCTGTTGTGGAACGGCGCGACCCAGGCATTGGCCGTCGGGCGCGTCCGCAGCCGCCTGCCACGGCTCGATCTGGCGAACCTGACCCGCCGGGCCGCGCCAGTGGCTCCCGACGTTCCGCTGGCCGAGGCACTGCGCCGTGCGTCGGCCTCCGGTGTCCACGCCCTCGTCGTCGTCGACGGGGGCGGTCGGCCGACGGGACTGGTGAGCGAGGCGTCGGTCAATGCCACGCCGGAGGACCGGCGGCCGTGGGTGCCGGTCGGACAGGTGGCCCGATCCCTCGAGGCCGGTCTGGTGGTGCCGGTCGATCTCGGCGGAGAGGACCTGCTCACCCGGATGCGGGCCCACCCCGCCTCCGAGTACCTCGTGGTGGACCACGACGGCGCCGTCTACGGCGTGCTCTCGACCGCGGACGTCGACGCTGCACTGGCGACCACGTAGGGGCCTACCCTGCATGCCGTGACCGAGCCGAGCCAGACGCCAGTGCGACGGACGGGCCCGCTGCGCACCGGCGATCAGGTGCAGCTCACCGACCCGAAGGGCCGCCATCACACGATCACCCTGGAGGCCGGCCACGAGTTCCACACCCACAAGGGCTCGTTCGCGCACGACGCGCTCATCGGACAGCCCGAGGGCACGGTCGTGGTGTCGACCGGGGGCACCGCATACCTCGCACTGCGTCCGCTGCTCGCCGACTACGTGCTCTCGATGCCGCGCGGAGCCGCGGTGGTGTACCCGAAGGACGCAGCGCAGATCGTCGCCATGGCCGACGTCTTCCCGGGCGCCCAGGTGGTCGAGGCGGGCGTCGGCTCCGGGGCCCTGACGATGTCGCTGCTGCGTGCCGTGGGCCCGCGGGGGAGCGTCCATTCCTACGAGCGCAGGGCCGAGTTCGCCGCCGTCGCCGCGGCCAACGTCGAGCGGTTCTTCGGTGGCCCGCATCCGGCCTGGCGGCTCACGGTCGGCGACCTGGTCGAGGCTCTGGACGAGCCGACCCCGGTGGACCGGGCGGTGCTGGACATGCTCGCCCCGTGGGAATGCGTCGACGCGGTCGGCGGCGTGCTCACCCCTGGCGGAGTCCTCTGCTGCTACGTGGCCACGACGACCCAGCTCGCCCGTACCGTCGAGACCATCCGTGAACACGGCGGCTTCACCGAGCCGGTGTCGTGGGAGTCGATGATCCGCACGTGGCACGTCGAAGGTCTTGCCGTCCGGCCCGACCATCGCATGATCGGCCACACCGGGTTCCTGGTGACGTCGCGACGGCTGGCGCCCGGTGTCGTCGCGCCGCCTCGACGCCGGCGACCCGCTCCGAGCGCCGAGGCCTGACCGGTCCGTCGGTGTGAGACACGCCGCCCGCCCGCCCCGCGGACAAGGGTCTGGTCAAGTCCGTAGCCCCGGGTAGGGTCGTGGCAAGAGGACCCTCCGGAGGAGGTGAGGACAGTGTCGACGCACGACGGCAGCTCCGATCGCCCGCGCCACGACGCCGAGCGCGCCCCCTCCGACGTGTCCGCCCAGATCTCCTTCCTCGAGCAGGAGGTCGCTGCGCTGCGCCGCCGGCTGGCCGACTCTCCGCGCCAGGCTCGCCTCCTCGAAGACCGCCTCTCCGACACCGAGTCCCAGCTCGTCGCGATGACCAGCCAGAACGACCGCCTGGCCGCCACGCTGCGGGAGGCCCGTGACCAGATCGTCGCGCTGAAGGAGGAAATCGACCGGCTGGCGCAGCCTCCGGCCGGCTTCGGGATCTTCCTGTCCCGCTACGAGGACGGCACGGTCGACGTGTTCACCGGTGGACGCAAGCTGCGGGTGGCGGTAAGCCCCGACGTCGAGACCGACGCGTTGCGGGCCGGCCAGGAGGTCATGCTCAACGAGGCACTCAACGTCGTGCGCGCCATGGAGTTCGAGCGGGTCGGCGAGGTCGTCATGCTCAAGGAGATGCTCGCCGACGGCGACCGCGCGCTGGTCATCGGCCATACCGACGACGAACGGGTCGTGCGGATCGCGTCGCCGCTGAAGGACTCCGTCATGCGGGCCGGCGACTCCCTGCTGCTCGAACCGCGGTCCGGCTTCGTCTACGAGCGCATCCCGAAGACCGAGGTCGAAGAGCTCATCCTCGAAGAGGTCCCCGACATCGACTACGCCGACATCGGCGGCCTGGCACGGCAGATCGACCAGATCCGGGACGCGATCGAGCTGCCCTACCTGCACGCCGACCTGTTCCGCGAGCACGAGCTCCGCCCGCCCAAGGGTGTCCTGCTCTACGGCCCGCCCGGCTGCGGCAAGACCTTGATCGCGAAGGCGGTCGCCAACTCGCTCGCCAAGCAGGTGGCCAGCCGGACGGGCAAGTCCGAGGAGAAGTCGTACTTCCTCAACATCAAGGGCCCCGAGCTGCTCAACAAGTACGTCGGGGAGACCGAGCGCCACATCCGGCTGGTCTTCCAGCGGGCGCGAGAGAAGGCCAGCGAGGGCACGCCGGTCATCGTCTTCTTCGACGAGATGGACTCGTTGTTCCGCACCCGGGGCTCTGGTGTCTCCTCCGATGTCGAGAACACCATCGTGCCGCAACTGCTCTCCGAGATCGACGGCGTCGAGAGCCTCGAGAACGTGATCGTGATCGGCGCCTCCAACCGCGAGGACATGATCGATCCGGCCATCCTCCGGCCCGGCCGGCTCGATGTGAAGATCAAGATCGAGAGGCCCGACGCCGAGGCGGCTCGCGACATCTTCAGCAAGTACCTCACCGAGGGCCTCCCGTTGCATGCCGACGACCTCGCCGAGCACGGCGGCTCGCGCGCGACGGCGGTCGACGCGATGATCCAGCGTTCCGTCGAGCGGATGTACACCGAGAGCGAGGACAACCGGTTCCTCGAGGTCACCTACGCCAACGGCGACAAGGAAGTCCTCTACTTCCGCGACTTCAACTCCGGCGCCATGATCCAGAACATCGTCGACCGCGCCAAGAAGATGGCGATCAAGGAGTTCCTCGAGACCGGCACCAAGGGCATCCGCGTCCAGCACCTGTTGACGGCCTGCCTGGACGAGTTCAAGGAGAACGAAGACCTCCCCAACACCACCAACCCCGACGACTGGGCCCGCATCTCGGGCAAGAAGGGCGAACGGATCGTGTTCATCCGTACGCTCGTGTCGGGCAAGGAGGGCATCGAGGCCGGCCGGTCGATCGACACCGTCGCGAACACCGGGCAGTACCTCTGACGACAGCCGCCATCACGCCGGTCCGGTGGGGGGTCGTCGCCACCGGCGGGATCGCGCACACGCTGGCCGGTGAGATGCTCCTGCTCGAGAACTCCCATATCGCCGCGGTGAGCTCGCGAGTCAAGGAGCGGGCGCAGGTCTTCGCCGACGAGTTCGGCATCCCCCGGGCATATGGGTTGTACGAGGAGTTGCTGGACGACGACGACGTCGACGTCGTCTACGTCGCGACACCGCACGCGCAGCATGCCGAGATCGTGGGTGCCGCCCTCGACGCCGGGAAGGCCGTGCTGTGTGAGAAGGCGTTCACGACCTCGCTGGCCGACACGGAGCGCCTCGCGGGCAAGGCCCGTGACCTCGGGGTCTTCTGCATGGAGGCGATGTGGACGCGCTTCGTCCCGATGATCGTGAGAGCGCGTGAGATCGTCGCCGGCGGTGGCATCGGCGACGTCCGAAGCATCAGTGCCGACCTCGGCTTTGTGGCCGGGCCACACGCGAAGGACCGGATCTGGGATCCGGCGCTCGGCGGCGGAGCGCTGCTCGACGTGGGCATCTACCCGGTCGCGTTCGCCCAGATGATCCTCGGATCGCCCGACACGCTCGCCGTCCACGGCAGTGTCACCGACGAGGGCGTCGATGCCGAGGCGGGCATGCTGCTCGGGTGGGACAGCGGTGCGTACGCGCTGCTGGAGGCCTCGCTGTCAGCGGTCACTTCCAACAGCGCTCGGATCGTGGGTACCGAAGGCCGCCTCGACATTCCGCCCCGCTTCCACCACCCGCGCCGCTTGATCCACACCGACGTCGACGGGCGCGTCCAGGTGCACGAGGAGGAGCATCCGGAGGGTCGCGGCTACGTGCCGATGCTGCGCGCCGTGCAGCAATGCCTGCGCGAGGGTCGTACCGAAACCGACGAGATGCCGCTCTCCGACACCGTCGCGGTCATGGAGATCCTCGACCGGGCCCTACGCGGGCTCGGCGTGAGCTATCCGCCGCCAGAGCCGGTCGACCCCGACGGGTCGTCGGCTACCCCGAGGTAGCCCGGCACGGCCCGCACGAAGGGCCGCCTCCGCGTGGGTCCGACATTCCAGGTGCGCTGTCGCCGGCCGGTCGGGCACACGCCGTAGGCTCGTCACATGAGCGCCCGCCGCATCGTCGGGATCGAGACCGAGTACGGCATCGCCGTGCCGGGCAATCCGGCCGCGAACTCGATGCTGACCTCGTCCCAGGTCGTCAACGCGTACGCCGGCGCGACCGCCCGGGCGCGGCGCGCCCGGTGGGACTTCGAGGAGGAGAGCCCGCTGCGCGACGCACGCGGCTTCGAGCTCTCCCGCGACAGCGCCGATCCGAGTCAGCTCACCGACGAGGAGGTCGGGCTGGCCAACGTCATCCTCACCAACGGCGCGCGGCTCTACGTCGACCATGCCCACCCGGAGTACTCCTCCCCGGAGGTCACCACACCCCGCGACGCCGTCCGGTGGGACAAGGCCGGCGAGCTGGTCATGGCCGAGGCGTCCCGGCTGGCCGCACTCGCACCCGGGTCGTCGCCCATCCAGCTCTACAAGAACAACGTCGACAACAAGGGCGCCTCGTACGGTTGCCACGAGAACTACCTGATGAGCCGGCAGACCCCGTTCGCCGACATCGTCCGGCACCTGATCCCCTTCTTCGTGTCGCGCCAGGTGGTGTGCGGCGCCGGGCGGGTCGGGCTCGGTCAGGACGGCAACCGGCACGGCTTCCAGCTCTCTCAGCGCGCCGACTACTTCGAGGTGGAGGTGGGTCTCGAGACGACGCTGAAGCGGCCGATCATCAACACCCGTGACGAGCCCCACGCCGACCCCGAGCGCTACCGCCGCCTGCACGTGATCATCGGCGACGCCAACCTCTCCGAGGTGTCCACCTACCTCAAGCTCGGTACCACCTCGTTGGTCCTGTCCATGATCGAGGATGGCTTCCTGGCCGTCGACCTGTCGGTCGAGCGCCCCGTCGCCTCGCTGCACGACGTGTCGCACGACGTGTCACTGCGCCACCTGCTCACCCTCAAGGACGGCCGCAAGCTCACGGCGGTCCAGTTGCAGATGGAGTACGCCGAGCAGGCGCGCAAGTTCGTGGAGAACCGCTTCGGGGCCGATGTCGATGCCGACACCGCCGACATCCTCGACCGGTGGGAGTCGGTGCTCACCCGCCTCGAAGCCGACCCGATGTCCCTGTCGGGCGAGCTCGACTGGGTGGCCAAGCTCGGGCTGTTGGAGTCGTACCGCGATCGCGACGGCCTCGAATGGGCGCACCCCAAACTCCACCTGGTCGACCTGCAGTACTCCGACGTCCGTCCGGCCCGGGGTCTCTACCACCGGCTGGTGTCGCTGGGACGCATGCAGCGGCTGCTCGACGACGGCGAGGTCGCCCGCGCCGTCCACGATCCGCCCGAGGACACCCGCGCCTACTTCCGGGGCCGCTGCCTGGCCAAGTACGCACCACACGTTGCTGCAGCGTCCTGGGACTCGGTCATCTTCGACCTACCGGGCCGCGATGCCCTGCAGCGGGTTCCGACACTCGAGCCACTGCGTGGCACGAAAGCCCACGTCGGCGACCTCCTCGACCGGTGCCGCACTGCCGAGGAGCTCGTCCACGCACTGTCGGGCGGGTAACGGGTCGGAGACATTGCGCTCTGGGCGTACGATCCGGGCACCGTCCGTGGCCGCCGAGCGTCACTCCTGCTAGATAGGGTCAGACAAGGACGACCGCACTCTTGCCGGAGGTGGCCATGGCACGCGACGCAGGTGGGCAGCAGCACAAGCAGCCGCGCCGGTCCGACGACGTCGAGGCGAACGAGTCCGCCGAGGCCACCGAAGAGCTCAAGGAGCGACAGGACAAGCTCGCCGACGACGTCGATGCGATCCTCGACGAGATCGACGAGGTGCTCGAGGAGAACGCCGAGGACTTCGTCCGTGGCTTCGTCCAGAAAGGTGGAGAATAGTCTCTATGTCGCTTTCAGGTGACGCGCGGGGAGGGCTTCCCCGAGCCTTCCTGACGCCCGGGACGTCCACGTTCACCGAGTTCCTGGGCCAGCAGGCTCCCGACCTGCTGCCGGGGCGGCGGTCGTTGCCCACGTCCGACCTGTCCGACCGGGCGCCGCACGGCACCACGGTCGTCGCGACCACCTATGCCGACGGCGTCGTCATGGCCGGCGACCGCCGGTCGACGATGGGCAACCTCATCGCCAACCGCGACATGGAGAAGGTGTTCGCGGCCGACGAGTACGCCGTGGTCGGCATCGCCGGCACCGCGGGCGTGGGCATCGAGCTGGTGAAGCTCTACCAGGTCGAGCTCGAGCACTACGAGAAGATCGAGGGCACGCTGATGTCCGTCGAGGGCAAGGCGAACCGGCTCGCGAGTATGATCCGCGGGCAGCTCGGCCTGGCCATGCAGGGACTCGCCGTGGTGCCGATCTTCGCCGGCTATGACGTCGAGGACAGCGGCGGGCGGATCTACTCCTACGACGTCACCGGCGGCTGCTACCGCGAGCACGACCACCACGGCGTCGGATCCGGTTCGCTCTTCGCGCGCGGCTCGATGAAGAAGCTGTGGCGTCCTGGGCTCGCCGCCGACGTCGCCGTCCGCGTCGCGCTCGAGGCGCTCTACGACGCCGCGGACGACGACTCCGCCACGGGTGGTCCCGACCTCGGCCGCCGGATCTGGCCCACCGTCGCGGTGGTCGACGTCGAAGGCGTCCGGTTCGTCTCCGAGGACAGCCTGTCCGAGCTGGTCGCCCAGATCGTCGCCGACCGCCAAGGCAATCCGGGCGGCAACCCGGGAGGTGCGCGATGAGCATGCCCTTCTACGTCTCGCCCGAGCAGCTGATGAAGGACAAGGCGGACT
>JBOGDU010000159.1:0-9421 GCA_050743145.1 Jiangellaceae bacterium
TCGACGAACTTGCCGACGACGCCGTGCCGGCGCAGCTGCTCGGTGATGGTGAGGACGAGATCGGTCGCCGTTGCGCCCTCGGGCAGCTCGCCCGCGAGCTTGAACCCGACGACCTTCGGGATCAGCATGCTGACCGGCTGGCCCAGCATGGCCGCCTCCGCCTCGATCCCACCGACGCCCCAGCCGACCACGCCCAGACCGTTGACCATCGTGGTGTGGCTGTCGGTGCCGACGCAGGTGTCGGGGTAGGCGACCGGGCCGGCGGGCCCCTCGCGCGTCACGACGGTGCGGGCCAGGTGCTCGATGTTGACCTGGTGGACGATCCCCGTGCCCGGCGGCACGACCTTGAAGTCGTCGAACGCCTCCTGCCCCCAGCGCAGGAACTGGTAGCGCTCGCGGTTGCGCTGGTACTCGAGCTCGACGTTGCGTTCGAACGCGTCTGGCGCCCCGAAGACGTCGGCGATGACGGAATGGTCGATCACCAGCTCGGTGGGCGCCAGCGGGTTGATCCTCGAGGGGTCGCCGCCGAGTGCGCTCATCGCCTCGCGCATGGTCGCGAGGTCGACCACGCAGGGCACGCCGGTGAAGTCCTGCATGATCACTCGGGCGGGGGTGAACTGGATCTCGGTGTCGGGCTGGGCCTGCGGGTCCCAGTCGACAAGTGCGCGCACGTGGTCAGCGGTGATGTCGGCGCCGTCCTCGGTACGGAGCAAGTTCTCGAGCAGGACCTTCAGGCTGTACGGCAGGCGAGCGACGTCGCCCGCGGCGGCGAGCCGGTGGATCTCGTACGACGACCCCCCGACGTCGAGCCTCCCCTTGGCACCGAAGCTGTCCAGGCTCGCCACGTCCGATCATCCTCTCAGTGCATCCCGAGCAATTCTCTTGACGTCAAGATAATCTACCACAGACCTTACCCGGCTCCGGCCCGGCAAACCATGGCGGACTGGCGGAGCGGGTCATCCGACCTGGCCGAGCACCTGGTCGGAGAGCAGTACCAGGTGGTCGAGGTCGTCGAGATCGAGCACCTGAAGGTACACGCGGGACGCGCCGATCTCGGTGAACTGCCCGATCCGGTCGACGATCTCGCCCGGCGTGCCGCCCAGGCCGGTCCGTCGCAGGTCGTCGGCGTCGCGGCCGATCGCCGTCGCCCGACGGACGACCTCGGACTCGTCCTTTCCGCAGCAGACAGTCTGGGCGACCGAATAGACCATCGAGTGCCCGTCCCGCCCGGCCTCGGCGCATGCGGCCTCGACCCGCTCGAACGCCTCGCCGGTCCGCTCCAACGACGAGAACCCGACGTTGAACTCGTTCGCGTACCGCGCGGCCAGCCGCGGCGTGCGAGTCCGCCCGGTGCCGCCGAGGATCACCGGGGGCCGCGGCCGCTGCAGCGGCTTCGGCAGTCCGGGAGAGTCCGTGACCGTGTAGCGGTCGCCCGCGAAGTCGAACCCCTCCCCCGGCACCGACTCCCACAGCCCGGTGATCACCGCGAGTTGCTCCTCGAGCACGCCGAACCGGTCACCGATGGGCGGGAACGGAATCCCGTATGCGGTGTGCTCGGCCTCGTACCAGCCGGCGCCGATGCCGAGCTCGACCCGCCCGCCGCTCATCGCGTCGACCTGCGCCACCGAGATCGCGAGCGGACCCGGCAGGCGGAAGGTCACCGGCGACACCAACGTCCCGAGCCGGACCCGCGTCGTCTCACGGGCGAGGCCCGCGAGGGTCACCCACGCGTCCGTGGGGCCCGGCATGCCGTCCGTGTCCATCGCCAGGTAGTGGTCGGAGCGGAAGAAGGCGTCGAACCCCAGGTCCTCGGTCGCGGTCGCCACCCGCCGGAGCTGGTCGTAGGTCGCCCCCTCCTGTGGCTCGGTGAAGATCCTCAGCTGCATGTGCCCAGCCTGCCAGGACCGGACGCCGATGCTTGACGACCACGGGTTCGAGTGCGAATCCTGGGCACCCACGAGATCGGGACGGTCGATGGGATCGACGGACAACCGGTCCAGCCTGCGCCACCGGATGCGCTCGGCGATGGCGCACCCGGACCGGATCCTGCCGTACGCGCGGCGGCTCGGGAGGGACGCCTGGCTACGGCTGCGGCATCCTGGTCACGTCGCGTACTACCGCGCGGTGATGCGCGCGGACACCGCAGCGTCGCCCGAGGGGGCAGTCGGCAGCGCCACTCACGACCGCTGGCTCGCCCTCGGCCGGATGCAGTTCGACTACCTGATCCGCCACGGGCTCGCGCCGCACCACCACATACTCGAGATCGGCTGCGGCAACCTCCGCGCCGGGCGGCTGTTCATCGACCACCTCGAGGCCGGCCACTACTACGGCCTGGACATCTCCCCGGAGATCCTTCTCGCGGCCACGAGGACGCTGACGACCTACGGCCTGCAGGCGAAGATGCCGCATCTGGTGCTCGTAGACGACCTGCGCCTGGCGTTCCTGCCCGACGAGCACTTCGACGTGGCACACGCTCACAGTGTCTTCTCGCACTCGCCGATCTCGGTGATCGACGAGTGCCTCGCGCACGTCGGACGCGTCCTCAAGACCGACGGATGGTTCGACTTCACCTTCGACCGGACCGAGGGCGAGGAGCACCACGTGCTGCACGAGGACTTCTACTACCGGACGGAGACCTTGGTCGACCTGGCCGGTCGGCACGGCCTCGACGCCCGGCTCATGGACGACTGGGAACGCCTGCCGCACAAGCAGTCGAAGATCCGGGTCACGCGACGCCGCTGAGCGCGGCCAAAGCGTTCCTGCTGTGCGCGGTACCTCCGCGCAAAGGGGCTGGATTCGAGCCGAAGGCGCGGAGTGACCGCGCACAGCACGCCCGTCAGCGCCGGATCTTCCGAGCCACCACGACCTCGCCGCGGCGAGCCGGTGGTGGGGCAGCGTCGTCGGCCTTGCGGCGCGCGATGTCCGACGACTCCAGCTGCCACGGGACGCTGGTCACCATCACCCCCGGGGTGAAGAGCAGCCGGCCCTTGAGCCGAAGCGCGCTCTGGTTGTGCAGCAACTGCTCCCACCACCGGCCGACGATGTACTCGGGGATGTACACCGTCACGATGTCGCGCGGGCTCGACCGCCGGATGCCCTTGACGTACTCGATGATCGGACGCGTGATCTCGCGGTACGGCGAGTCCAGCACCTTCAGCGGGACCGGGATCCGCCACCGGTCCCACTCGTCGGTCAGCGCCCGGGTCTCGGCGAGGTCGACGTTCACCGTGACCGCCTCGAGCACGTCGGGACGCGCGACCCGGGCGTAGGCCAGTGCCCGCAGCGTCGGTTTGTGGATCTTGGAGACCAGCACGATGGCATGCACCCGCGACGGCAGCAGGGCAGCGCCAGAGCGGGATGGGTCGTCGGCTGCCAGTTCGGCGCTCACCTTGTCGTAGTGGCGACGGATGCCGCGCATCAGCAGGAACAGGATGGGCATGGCGACCAGCACGATCCAGGCGCCGTGGGTGAACTTCGTGATCGTGACGATGACCAGCACGGTGCCGGTGAATGTGGCGCCGACCATGTTGATCGCCCGCGAGCGCAGCACCCGGCGGCGCTCCTCCGGCCGCAGCGAACCGCGCAGGATCGTGTTCCAGTGCCGGACCATGCCGGTCTGGCCGAGGGTGAACGCGGTGAAGACGCCGACGATGTACAGCTGGATCAGCCGCGTCACGGACGCGTCGAAAGAGAAGATCAGGATCCCGGCGAAGACCGACAACAGCACGATGCCGTTGCTGAACACCAGCCGGTCGCCCCGCGTGTGCAGTTGACGCGGTGCGTAGCGGTGTTGGGCCAGGACCGAGCCCAGCAACGGGAACCCGTTGAACGCCGTGTTCGCCGCCAGCACCAGGATCAGTGCTGCGGCGGCCTGGACGTAGAAGAACGGGATCGACCCGTCGCCGAACGTGGCGGCGGCCACCTGAGCGACGACCGTCCGCTGCGGGTGCGCCTCGCAGTCGAACCCGACCAGGTCGCACGGCTCCTCGGCGTACCGCACGTCCGAGATCAGCGCCAGCGCGGTGATGCCGCTGAACATCACGATGGACAGGCCGCCCATCCAGGCCAGCGTGGTCGCCGCGTTCCGGCTCTTGGGCTTCTTGAACGCGGGTACTCCGTTGGCGATCGCCTCGACCCCGGTCAGGGCGGTACATCCGGACGCGAACGCGCGCAGCGCGAGCAGCACGAGTGCGATACCGCCCAGGTCGGTCATCTCGGCCGTGACGTCGTACTGCGCACTCTCGGCGACCGGCGCCTGGCCGGCCAGCGTCCGGACGAGCCCCCAGACGATCATCGAGACGATGCCGACGACGAACAGGTAGGTGGGCACGGCGAAGGCCCGCCCGCTCTCCCTGATGCCGCGCAGGTTCATGGCGGCGAGCACGACGATGAGGCCGATCGCGATCGACACCCGCTCCTCCCGCAGGGAAGGTACCGCCGAGATGAGGTTGTCGACCCCGGCCGACACCGACACGGCGACGGTCAGCACGTAGTCGACGAGCAGGGCGCTCGCCACCGTCAGCCCCGCGTTGGAGCCGAGGTTCGTCGCCGCCACCTCGAAGTCGCCGCCACCGCTCGGGTAGGCGTGGACGAGCTGGCGGTAGGACAACACGACCACCACGAGCAGCAGGACGACGGCGGCCGCCACCCAGGGCGCGAGGTACAGGAACGACAGGCCGCCCAGTGTGAGGATGACCAGGATCTCCTGGGTCGCATAGGTGACCGAGGAGAGCGGGTCGCTGGCGAACACCGGCAACGCGACGCGCTTGGGAAGCAGTGTCTCGCCCAGTCGGCTGCTCGCGAGCTTGCGCCCGATCAGCACCCGCCGTGCGACGTCGCCCACCTTCGCCACGACCGAATGCTAGGCGCTCGCCTCGGACAGGGGCGGACAGCCGTCCGTGTACCGTCGTCGGTGGCGCCACGGTCGTCACCGGACACGCGCGCCGCCTCATGGAGGGACCACCGTGCACGTCGTCATCATGGGATGTGGCCGGGTCGGATCGACCCTCGCGCACATCCTGGAGACCCGCGACTACACCGTCGCCATCATCGACCAGAACCCGGAGGCGTTCCGGCGCCTGGCCTCCGGCTTCGAGGGGCGTACGGTCTCGGGTATCGGCTTCGACCGCGACGTCCTGCGCGAGGCCGGGATCGAGAACGCAGCGGCCTTTGCCGCCGTCAGCAGCGGCGACAACTCGAACATCCTCGCCGCACGGGTGGCCCGCGAGACCTTCGGCGTCGAGAACGTCGTGGCTCGCATCTACGACCCCGGTCGCGCCGCCGTCTACCAGCGCCTGGGCATCCCGACCGTGGCGACCGTCCGGTGGACCGCGGACCAGATGCTGCGCCGGCTGATGCCCGAGGGGGCCGAGACCGAGTGGATCGACCCGTCCGGGACGATCCGTCTCGCCGAGGTCCACGTCACCGACGACTGGGTCGGCCACACGGTGGCCGCGCTCGAGGACGCGTCCGGTGCCCGGGTCGCGTTCCTGGCCCGCTACGGCAACGGCCTCGTGCCGGGCGGCGACACCGTTGTCCAGCAGGGCGACCTGGTCCACGTCATCATGCGGATCGAGGACGATGCCCGGGTCACCGAGGTGTTCCAGGCCGCACCGGAGGTCGAGGTCTGATGCGGGTCGCCATCGCCGGTGCCGGCAACGTGGGCCGGTCCATCGCCGCCGAGCTTCTGCACAACGGCCACGAGGTGCTACTCATCGACCGCGAGCCCAAGGCCATCCGGGCCGCCAGCGTGCCGGAGGCCGAGTGGCTGCTCGCCGACGCCTGCGAGCTGTCCCGGCTCGAGGAGGCCACCCTGGAGCGGTGCAACGTCGTGATCGCCGCAACTGGCGACGACAAGGCCAACCTGGTGGTGTCGCTGCTCGCGAAGACCGAGTTCGGGGTGCCCCGGGTCGTGGCGCGGGTCAACCATCCGCAGAACGAGTGGTTGTTCAACGAGTCCTGGGGGGTCGACGTCTCCGTCTCCACGCCACGGATCATGAGCGCACTGGTCGAGGAGGCGGTGAGCGTGGGCGACCTGGTCCGGCTGTTCACCTTCCGCCAGGGCGAGGCCAACCTGGTCGAGCTGACGCTGCCTGACGACTCCCCCATCGTCGGCACGGCTGTCGCCGACGTGGCCTGGCCGGCCGACACCACCCTCGTGTCGGTCATCCGGGGCAAGCACGTGCACGTCCCGCTGCCCGACCTCCCGCTGGAGGCCCACGACGAGCTGCTGTTCGTCGCCGCACCCGAGCGCGAGGAGCAGCTCGAGGACCTGCTGTCCCCGCACGGCGCACCGAGTCGCTGAGCCGTACCCGAAATCTGGCCCGCACGCTCTCGTCCTGTGGCCCGCGCGCTCTCGTCTTGTGGCGGGATTTACACCCCTCACCGACGCGGGACACGTTGCGAACCCACCACAAGTGGGGAAGAGAGCGCTACTTCGGAGCAGGCGTTGCCTGGGCCGCCGCATCTCGCTCCGCGTGGGCGCGGTAGGCCGGCCGGACGATCAGCCAGGACAGATAGGCCACCAGCAGGAACAGCGGCCAGCTCATGACCAGACGGGCTCCGGCCAGCCAGCCGAGCTGCTCCTCGCCGGCAAGGTACAGCGGCACCTGGACGGCGAGGCGGAGCGCGAACATGCCCACCCACAGTGCGCTCGCGACCGTGTAGGCGCGCAGCAGGGCGGGGTCCCGACGCCACGACGTGCCCTGCCCGGTGACCAGGCCGACGAAGACCCCGAGCAGCGGCCACCGCACCAGGATCGACACCAGGTAGGCCAGCCCGTACCCGACGTTGATGAGCAGCCCTGGGAGGAACACGTCCTCGGCTCGCCCGGTGCGCGCCGACACGAACACCGCGAGTGCCAGGCCGACGAAGCCGGCGATGACGTTCTGCAGCGGCTCGCGACGGATCAGCCGCAGCGCCGCCAGGACGACACCGGCCCCGATCGCGGCCCACAGCGCGACCGCCAGTTGGCGCCCGGCGGCCGCGTAGACCACGGTGAACAGGGCTAGAGGCAGCCCGGCGTCCAGGAACGCACTCGGAGTCAGCGCAGCGCCGGCCCGGAAGCGGTCCTCCGCAGCGATGGCGGCCAGTCCCGGCCGCGGCTCGGTCACGCAGCTGCTCCCGGGAGGAGCTTGTATTCCGGGTTGTACATGACGCGGCGGCCGTCGACCGCCGAGATGCGGCCGTTCACGACCATGCTGCGTCCGGAGTCGATCCCGGGGATCCGCCGCCGGCCCAGCCAGATCAGCGTGAGCACGTCGGAGCCGTCGTACAACTCGGCCTCGAGCGCCGGCACCCCGGCGCGCGGCTGCAGGGTCACTGTGTGGAGGACCCCTCGTACCCGTGCCCGTTCGCGGTCGCCCACCTGGGACAGGGGCACGCATCCCGCCACCCGGGCGTCCTTGCGCAGCTCCGCGGCGTCGATCTCGGACTCCGACGCGGCCCAGCGGGTCAGCGCGCGCCACAGGCCGCCGTGGCCTGACGTGCCGTTGCTCACGTCTGTCGAGACTACCCGCCGGACGCCTCCGCGGTGCTGTCCGCCGGTCGCGCGGGCGCGGTCACCGTGATCACGTCGCCGGGAGCCATCGGCCGGTCGCCCCGGACGACCACCACGTCGCGCACGACCTGGACCATCCGCGCGAACGCCTGGGCGTCGGTGGTCGCCTTGCCGAGGAACGTCGCCCGCAGCATCCACCGCGGCCCATCGATACCCGCGACCCGCGAGGGCTGCAGTCCGCTCTTGCCCTCGGCGGTCTTGACGGGGACCACGATGCGTACCTCGGTGCCGAACGGCCCGGGCGCCTCCGTGACGGTGCCGCCGCGGCGGCGCGCCTCGGTCGCCACCTGCAGCCGGGTCTGCTCCCAGAGTCCGGAGCTGCGCGGGGCCGCCACCGCGATCATCTGGACTGCGGCACCCTCGTGGACCACCATCACGCCGGTGCCGGTGCCCGAGCGGTCGTCGACCTGGACCTGTAGCTGCATGCCGGGGCCGATCCGCACGAGCAGCCCGCCGAGGTCGACCCGCGGAGTTCCCGGCTCGTCCGCGTCGACCTCCGAGACGTCGAGCGGTCCGTCCGGACGAGGAGTCTTGGCCGGGCCGCCAACCGGTTCGTCCACAGCTTCGCCGGGCCCAGGTGCGTCGGCCGATGCGGCCGCATCCTCGGGTGTCGTGGTGTCGGCATCCGGCGCGGGGTCGGGCTCGGATCCGCGACGTCGGCGTCGGAACACCGTCATCCCCTTCCGTCGTCGCTGTCGGCCGCGGCCGACGAGAGACCGGTCGACCCGTGCCCGTCCGCGCCGCGGGCCGACCCGGGAAGGCGCTCGACCTCGTGGAACCGCGCACGCTCGACGCTCTGGACGACGAGTTGCGCGATGCGGTCGCCGCGTCGGAACGAGACGGACCGTCGCCGATCGTGGTTGACCAGCATCACGGTGATCTCGCCCCGGTATCCGGCGTCGACCGTGCCCGGAGCGTTGACGATGCCGACCCCGTGCCGGTGCGCCAGGCCCGAGCGCGGATGGACGAACGCAGCGTAGCCCTCGGGCAGGGCAACGGCGATGCCCGTGCCCACCGACGCCATCTCCCCCGGCTGCAGCGTGACGTCCGCGGTGGTCACGAGGTCGGCTCCGGCGTCGCCGGGGTGCGCGTACCTCGGCAGTGGGACGCCGGGATCGAGCCGCACGACCAGGATCTCGGCGGGCGCCCTCACGGGTTGACCTCGAGCGCGCGCGCCGCCCGCCGGACGTCGTCGCGGGCCACCGCAGCCTCGACGTCCTGCGGCCGACACTCGGTCACCGTAAACCGTCCGGACAGCGTCAGCCCTTCGCCGGCGGTGACCTCCACCCGCAGCCCGGTGGGGTGGTCCCGCCCGCAGCCCACGCACAGGTGGTAGTGGGAGGCGATCAGCTCCCCGGGAGCCGGCGCATCCGGATGGCGCGCGGGGAGCACGGCGTCGTCGGGGACGGCCACCGGCGATGCGGCACGCTCGGTCACGGACCGTGACCCTACCCGCGGGTCACGCTGCCGAGGGTGGGACCCTGCGGGGGTGCGGCCCTACCGGGAACGTCTGCGGGTGCCCGCGTCGTGGTGGCTGCTGCCCGGGGCGGCCGCCCTCTCCATGTGGCTGGCCTTCCAGCACGCCTACGGCCCTGCCGTGTCGGTTCCGGTGGCCGGCGCCGTGGTGGTGGTCGTCGGCGGAGGGCTGATCGTGTTCGGCCGCGCGACCGTGGCGGTCGACGACCGCGGGTTCCTCGCCGGCCGGGCCCGGCTGCCGTTGTGGGCAGTCGGGCGGGTCGAGGCACTTCCGACGGTCGAGGCGCGGGCCGCACGCGGACCCGCTGCCGACCCCAGGGCCTACCTCCTCGTCCGGGGCTACGTCGGCCCCATGGTCCGGGTCGGGGTCGACGACCCGGCCGACCC
>JBOGDU010000160.1:0-25205 GCA_050743145.1 Jiangellaceae bacterium
CTGCTGAAGATCCTCGAGGGCACCACCGCCAGCGTGCCCCCGCAGGGCGGGCGCAAGCACCCGCACCAGGAGTTCATCCAGATCGACACGACGAACGTCCTGTTCGTCGTGGGCGGCGCCTTTGCCGGGCTCGAGGAGATCATCGAACACCGCATCGGCCGCACCGGCCTCGGCTTCGGCGCCGAGATCCGCAGCAAGGCCGAGCGCGACGGCGCCGACCGCTTCGGTGAGGTCATGCCCGAAGACCTGCTCAAGTTCGGGCTGATCCCCGAGTTCATCGGCAGGCTCCCGGTCATCACAACGGTGAGCCCGCTCGACCGCGATGCTCTGATCCGGATCCTGTCCGAGCCGCGCAACGCGCTGGTGAAGCAGTACCACCGGCTGTTCGAGATCGACAACGTCGAGCTCGAGTTCACCGACGACGCGATCGAAGCCGTGGCCGACCAGGCGTTGCTTCGCGGCACCGGTGCGAGAGGGCTGCGGGCGATCATGGAAGAGGTCCTGTTGCACGTGATGTACGAGGTGCCCAGCCGCGACGACGTCGCCCGCGTGGTCATCAACCGCGACGTCGTGCTCGAGAACGTCAACCCGACGCTGGTCCCGCGCGAGGTCACCACCCGCAAGCGCGAGCGTCGCGAGAAGAGCGCCTGAGACTCCGTAGAATCCCGCAGGTGACCCAGATACCCCGCGGCGACACCACCAGCCTGCCCACCGCGTTCGTGCCGGCGCGGGTCGAGGGAGCGCTCTACGAGCGTTGGGTCGAGCGGGGCTACTTCGAGGCCGACGAGAAGAGCGACAAGCCGCCGTTCTGCATCGTCATCCCGCCGCCCAACGTCACCGGATCGCTGCACCTGGGACACGCCTTCGAGCACACCCTGATCGACGCCCTGGTGCGCCGACGCCGGATGCAGGGTTACGAAGCGTTGTGGATGCCGGGCATGGATCACGCCGGCATCGCCACCCAGAACGTCGTCGAGCGCGAACTCGCCAAGCAGGGGTTGTCGCGTCACGACCTGGGCCGCGAGGCCTTCGTGGACAGGGTCTGGGAATGGAAGGCGGAGTCCGGCGGACAGATCCTCGGGCAGATGCGCCGGCTGGGCGACGGCGTCGCATGGAGCCGCGAACGCTTCACCATGGACGACGGGCTCTCCCGCGCCGTACAGGAGATCTTCAAACGGCTCTACGACGACGGTCTGGTCTACCGGGCCGAGCGGATCATCAACTGGTGTGTGCGTTGCCATACGGCACTGTCCGACATCGAGGTCGAGCACTCCGAGGACGAGGGCGAACTGGTCTCGATCAGGTACGGCGACCCCCGCACCAGCCAGGTCGTCGTCGCGACCACGCGGGCCGAGACCATGCTCGGTGACACGGCCGTCGCCGTCCATCCCGACGACGCGCGGTACGCGCACCTGGTCGGCACCGAGGTCGAGCTTCCCCTCACCGGCCGGCGCATCCCGGTCGTCGCCGACACACACGTCGACCCGTCGTTCGGGACCGGGATGGTGAAGGTGACGCCGGGGCACGACCCCAACGACTTCGAGATCGGACAGCGGCAGGGCCTGCCGAGCCTGATGGTTCTCGACGAACAGGGCCGGATCACCGCGCACGGCCCGTTCCAGGGTCTCGACCGCTTCGAGGCCAGGCCGGCGGTCGTCGCGGCCCTGCGTGAGGAGGGCCGCATCGTCTCGGAGAAGCGGCCCTACGTGCATTCGGTGAGCCATTGCTCGCGCTGCAAGACCGTCATCGAGCCGCGGCTCTCGCTGCAGTGGTGGGTCCGGGTCGGGCCGCTGGCGAAGGCCGCAGGCGACGCCGTGCGCGACGGTCGCGTGGTCATCCACCCGAAGGACATGGAGCCGCGCTGGTTCTCCTGGGTCGACGACATGCACGACTGGTGCGTCTCGCGCCAGCTGTGGTGGGGTCACCGCATCCCGGTCTGGTACGGCCCGGCCGGCGAGGTCGCCTGCGTCGGTCCCGACGACGACCCCCCGACGGGCGAGGGCTGGTCCCAGGACGGCGACGTCCTCGACACCTGGTTCTCCTCCGGGCTGTGGCCCTTCTCGACCCTGGGCTGGCCCGAGGACACCCCGGCCCTGGCGAAGTTCTATCCCAACCAGGTGCTGGTCACCGGCTACGACATCCTGTTCTTCTGGGTCGCCCGGATGATGATGTTCGGCCGCTACGCGCACGCCGACCGGGCGCCGGAGGACGCGGTGCCGTTCCGCGTCGTCGCCCTGCACGGCATGGTGCGCGACGCACGCGGCAAGAAGATGTCGAAGTCATTCGGCAACGCCGTCGACCCGATCGAGTGGCTCGACGCCTACGGCGCCGATGCCGTCCGGTTCACGCTGGCCCGCGGGGCGAACCCGGGCACAGACGTGCCGGTCGGCGAGGACTGGGTCCAGGCGTCGCGCAACTTCTGCAACAAGCTCTGGAACGCGACGCGCTTCGCGCTGCTCAACGGTGCGCGGACGGGTCCGCTGCGACCGTCGGCCGACCTGTCGGCCCCGGACCGATGGATCCTGTCCCGGCTGCACGCGACGGTGGCCGAGGTCGACGCCTTCTACGAGGACTACCAGTTCGCCAAGGCGTCGGAGTCGCTGTTCCACTTCGCCTGGGACGAGTTCTGCGACTGGTACGTCGAGCTGGCGAAGACGCCACTGGCCACCGGCGGCGACGCGGCGGAACGCACCCGGCTGGTGTTGGGGCATGTCCTCGACACGGTGCTGCGGCTGTTGCACCCGCTGACCCCGTTCGTCACCGAAACGCTGTGGACGGCCCTGACCGGTCAGGAGACGGTCGTGACGGCTCCCTGGCCGACGGCCGAGCCGCACTGGGTCGACCCCGGCGCCGAAGCGGCCGTGGGTGAGGTGCAGCGGCTGGTCACCGAGGTGCGGCGCTTCCGCAACGACCAGGGCCTCAAACCGCGCCAGCGCGTCGCCGCTCGGCTGACCGCCGGCGACGGCCCGGTAGTCGTCCACGAGGCCGAGATCCGATCGCTCACCTGGCTCGACCAGGCCGGCGACCGCTTCGCGCCCACGGCGTCGCTGCGGGTGGGCGCCGTAGCGGTCGATATCGACACCTCGGGCGCGATCGACGTCGCCGCCGAGCAGCGCCGGATGGACAAGGATCTCGCCGCCGCTCGCAAGGAGCTGGCCCTGGCCACGGCCAAGCTGGACAACGAGCAGTTCCTCGCCAAGGCGCCGGACGCGGTGATCGCCAAGATCCGCGAGCGGCGCATCGCCGCGGAGGCCGACATCGCCCGCCTGGAGGGTCAGCTCGCCGCCTTGTCCGGCTGAGCGATCGCCCACAGGGATCCACCGGCACATCGGCCGAAGACGGGCACTGAGCCCCGCGTCCAGGTGGCGGTCAGGGAGAATGCCCCGGTGACTCGCGACCGGACGGACCCGACGGCCGGGACAGTGGCGCTGCGCGAGGTGGAGGCGGCGCTCGCGACCCGCTGGCCCGAGTCCCGGATCGAGCCGTCGCTCGAGCGCATCCAGGACCTGGTCGATCTCCTCGGCGGCCCGCAGCACACCTATCCGGTCATCCACATCGGTGGCACCAACGGGAAGACGTCGACCGCCCGCATGGCCGACGCGCTGCTGCGCGAGCTCGGCCTGCGGACCGGCCGGTTCACCAGCCCGCACCTGGAGTCGATCACCGAGCGGATCTGCCTCGACGGTGAGCCGCTCGACGCCGGACGGTTCGCCGGCGTGTACGCCGAGGTGGCGCCCTACCTCGGCCTGGTCGACCAGCGCCACCAGATCCGGATGTCGTTCTTCGAGGTGCTGACCGCGATGGCCTTCGCGGCCTTCGCCGATGCGCCGGTCGACGCCGCCGTCGTCGAGGTCGGGCTCGGCGGCTCCTGGGACGCGACGAACGTCGTCGACGGCAGGGTCGCCGTGCTGACTCCGATCTCCGTCGACCACGTCGAGTACCTCGGTGACACGGTCGAGGAGATCGCCACGGAGAAGGCCGGCATCATCAAGCCGGGATCGATCGCCGTGCTCGCCAGCCAGACCGAGGCCGCCGCCGAGGTGCTGCTGGGCCGTGCCGCCGACCTCGGCGCGACGATCGCCCGCGAGGGGCTGGAGTTCGGGGTGCGCACCCGGGAGGTGGCCGTCGGCGGCCAGATGCTGAACCTCGACGGCCTCGCCGGACACTATGACCAGGTGTTCCTTCCGCTGCACGGTGCACACCAGGCACAGAACGCGGCGGCCGCGCTCGCCGCCGTGGAGGCACTGCTCGGCGGTGGGCGCGACGCCCTCGATCCCGACGCGGTCCGGGCCGCGTTCTCCCGAGCCGGCTCTCCGGGTCGGCTCGAAGTGCTCCGCCGCAGCCCGACGGTGCTGGTCGACGCGGCACACAATCCCGCGGGCGCTCGTGCGCTCGCCGATGCCCTCACCGAGGAGTTCGCCTTCGGCAGCCTGGTCGGGGTGGTGGCCGTCCTGCACGACAAGGACGTGTTCGGCATCCTCGAGGCCCTCGAACCTGTCGTGGAGGCGATCGTCGTGACGGAGAACTCGTCGCCGCGGGCGCTGGCCGTCGACGATCTCGCCCGGGTCGCGGTCGACCTCTTCGGCGAGGACCGCGTCCACCGGGGTGCCACGTTGGCCGACGCCATCGACATCGGGGTAGCCCTTGCGGAACGAGATGCCCCCCTGGGCGGGGGCGGCGTCCTGGTCACCGGCTCCGTCGTCACTGCGGGAGACGCCCGCCGATTGCTCAGGGGCAGCTCGTGAGCCGGATCGCGGCTACAGTCCTCGTGGCCGAGGCGATCGTGATCGGTCTGGCCATACCGGTGGCCGTCGGCGTGTCCGACGTGGATCCGTCGACCGCCGTGCCCGTGGGAGTGGTCCTCGTCGTGGCGTACGTGGCGGCCGCGGCACTGGTGCGCAGAGGATCTGTGGGCTACCACCTCGGTTCGGCTCTGCAGGCGGTGGCCGTCGGGATCGGCGTCGTGGTGCCGGTGATGTTCGTCCTGGGCGGCATCTTCGCCCTGCTCTGGTTCCTGACCCTGCGCCTGGGCCGCGCGGTGGAGCGGGCCGAGGCCGGCCGACGCGCGACGGATGAGGCCGAGGCGACCCGCCCCGAGCGCGATCAGGGCGGACGGATCTGACCGGCCCAGGTAGCCGGGCCGGGCGGCGCGTCGTTAGGGTCGGGCGGTCGTCCCCGCACGTCAATGAACTCGCCGAGGAGCACGTGGTGTCCGAGCGCACACTCGTCCTCATCAAGCCCGACGCCGTCCGTCGTGGACTGGTGGGCGAGATACTGGCCCGCTACGAACGCAGAGGGCTGTCGATCGTCGCGATGGATCAGCGCGTGATCGACATGAACCTGTCCGACGCGCACTACGCCGAGCACATCGACAAGCCGTTCTATCCGGCGTTGAGCGAGTTCATCACGGGTGGGCCGCTGGTCGCGATGGTGCTGGCGGGTGACTCCGCCGTCGAGGTCGTCAGGGTCATGAACGGTGCGACCGACGCCCGTGCGGCCGACCCCGGCACTGTTCGGGGCGATCTCGCGCTCTCGACGTCGGAGAATCTGGTCCATGCCTCGGACTCAGCAGAATCGGCCATCCGCGAGATCGACCTCTGGTTCCCCTCCCTGGCTTGAGGCGCGACCGAGGAGGCTCACCGTCATGCCGCTGTCGCCGTCGACCCCGTCGGGCTGGCTGTCTCTGTTGTTGCTCACCCGGCTCGACCGGGCGCGCTCCGGGCGGGAGCGGGGGGCGTCGACGAATGAGTGGGTGATCGTCGCCGCGGTCCTCGTGGTCGTCGCCGCCGTGCTGGCAGTGATCATCTACAACCTCGTCACCGGCCCGGACGAAGCGGTCGATCCGCCGCGGCCTCCAGGCGGACTATGACCGACGGGTCAGCGGGTTCCCGTCACGACGGTCTGGACCTCGGCGACCGGAACCGTCGTGGTCCCGGTCGTGGTCTGCGGGTCGAGCGGGCCTCGAGGCGCACCGTTCGCGAACCACTCGACCGTCCAGGTGGTGGCGACGGTGACCGGTGTCACCAGGCCGGGCTGCGTCGCACTGGAGCGCCCGAAGACGATCGCGCATTCTCCGGTGGCCTGCGATGACCAGGGGACGCCGGTGCCGTCGCAGGTCACCGGGTCGGCGTCCGGGGCAGTGACCCGCATCGAGTCGATCGTCGCCTCGACCCTGGCCACGTTCCCACCGGCGGCGGCGTTGACCTCGAGCTGAACCGGACCGTCCTCCAGCCAGACCCAGGTGTCGAGGTTGACGAAGGTCGCCGCATCGCCTACGCGTCTGGGGTTCCACCCGATCTGCGGTGCCGGCAGATCCATCTCGCGGTATGCGTACTCGACCAGGATCTCCGGTGGGATGGGAGGCACCGGTGGGTCCTCACCCACCTCGACGAACACGGGAGGGTTCTCGTCGAAGAACTGGTCCGTGTAGTCGAAGAACGCGCCGATGGTGCCGTCGAAATAACCGGAGTTGCAGATGCCCGCCCACCATTGACCCTCGGTGTCGTCCTGGTGCTGTTCATAGCCGGGCAGCTCGTCGATGTTCTCGCCGAAGTGGAAGTTGTCCCGTGCCAGCCGGCCGCTGGTCACGTAGTCGTAGTACTCGGCGCCGGTCATGAACGGCTCCATCCAGCACGGCGGATGGACGCCGACCTCGCGGAGCGGAACCTCGACGCCGCCCCCGTCACGGCGCACGCCGGATCCCCAGACCTGGATGTACACCGTCCCGCCGCCGGCGCCGGCGTCCGACCCATCGCCTTCGGGTGGGCAGACCACGCTCTCGCAGTCGGCGTGCGCCGGCAACGTCAGCGCACAGGTGATGAGGCCCGCAGGCACGACGGCCAGGACAACTCGCCGGGCGAACGTCAACACGACCTGAGCTCCGTTCGATAGGCCGCGATCCACAGACCTGCTCCCCTCGGGCTCAGGTCCGCTGTCGCGAGGAACGTCGGGTTTGCGGCCGAGTCGCTGCTGGGCGTGGCGGACTTCCCCGCCCGCACGACCATGACGCCGGACTGGTCGTAACAGGCGCTCACGACGGCCACGTTGGATGTGCCCACGTCGACACTCTGGACATCGACACTCACGGAGCCGTCGAGGTGGAACCCCTCGGCCTGCTGGTTCTGCACCTGGTCGCGCAGAGGCCCGACGACGTCGGCGGTGGCGAGCTGCTCGAGGCTCGGATCGAGCTGGTTCTCGGTGAGCGTGCGCCACTGCGCGCGGACGTACGCCAGGTAGGTATCCATGGCGGCGCGCTCCTGGGGCGACACGTCCGGAAGCTCCGTGACGGTGAGCCCGAGGTCTGCGTCAGACGGACCCGGCGGTGTCGACGCGGCCGACGGGACCTCGCTCGCCGAGTCGGGGGTCGGCGCCGACTCGGAGCGCAGGCCGGCGGGTTCGTCGCCGCCACCGCCGCCGCAGCTCGCCGCGACGAGGGCCGCCGCGGCGACGAACACGGGCGCGCATCGCCTGCGACTCACCCCGACTCCTCCGTCTCCGTGCCGGCTGATCGCGCTCTGCCCGTGCCGGTGCAGGGGTCATGCTAATCATGACGAGCCGAGACGTCACGGGTCACACACGACCGATCGGGCGGCCGCCCTCTTGGGGACCCATCGCGACCGTTCCGGACGGGACGACTATCCTCCCGTCCGGAGCTAGCCCGACGTGCCACAGGGAACGGTGGACGAGATCTCATGGCGACGACCCAGGCCCAGGACACCGCCGAGGACCGTCGACGCGCTCGTGAGGAGCGGGGCGTCCGCAGCACGAAGGCTGCGAGGGCCGCCGCGGCGGAACGCCTGCCCGGGCCGCCGCGCGAACGCCGGCCCGCCCTGGCCGCACTTGCCGTCCTGCTGATCGTGGGCGGGGCGGCGATCGCCGGGTTGCTCGCGATGCGCGCCGACGAGCGCGTGCCGGTGCTGGTCGCCAGCACCACCATCGCGGCGGGCACGCAGATCACGGCCGAGAGCCTCACGACGACCCAGGTCGCGTCCGAGGGAACCCTGCTCATCCCCGAGTCCCAGCTCGAGCAGCTCGTCGGCACCTACGCGCGCGTCGAGATCCACCAGGGCCAGCTCATCGACACGGCGATGGTCGGCGGCAGCGGCATGCTCCAGCCGGGCATGGTCGCCACCGGTGCAGCCCTCGGGCCGGGACGACTGCCCGCGAGCGGCCTGCTCGCCGGCGACCTCGTCGACCTCGTCCGGGTGGGCGACGGTGTCGGCGAGGTGATCGTCGAGGACGTGCGGGTCAGTTCCACGGCGGAGACCGACACGTCCGCCGCCGGTGCGACCACGAGAGTGACGTTCATCGTCGACCGTTCCGATGCCGCGGAGGTCGCCGCCGTGGCCGCTGCCGACCAACTCGCGGCGGTGCTCGTGACCCGGGGCGAGGCCATCGACCAGGACCAGGACCGCTGAGCCGTGCTGGTTGCCATCGCCTCGGCCAAAGGGTCGCCGGGTGTCACGACCACGGTCGCCGCACTGGGGTCGGTCTGGCCACGCGACGTCGTGGTCGCCGACCTCGACCCGGCCGGTGGCGACCTTGCCCTGCGCCAACGCGATCCGATGGGTCGCCCACTCGACCCGGAGCGGGGCCTGCTGTCCCTGGCGGCGGCCGCCCGGCGCGGCCTCACCCCTGGAGACGTCGAGCAGCACGTCCAGACCTGTGACGGCGGCCTGGACGTGCTGGTGGGCGTCTCCAACCCCGAGCAGGTGACGGGCGTGGGACCGGTCTGGCCGACCGTGGCGAGCACGCTGCGCGAGGTGCCCGGTGTCGACGTCCTCGCCGACTGCGGCCGCGTCGTTCCGGGCACGCCGGTGCTGCCGGTGCTGAGTGCCGCCGACGCCGTCGTCCTGTGCGTCCGGCCCAGCGTCGAGTCGTACGCCCACCTACGCGAGCGGCTGCGATGGCTGGCCGGGCCGCTGCGGATCGGCGAGATCGGCAGCATCCCGGTCGGGATCGTGGTGGTGACCGCAGCATCGGACACCGCGGCCGTCCGCGACCTCGACCGGCTCCTCCAGCACGAAGGGCTCCAGGTGGCGTTGCTCGGACGCGTCGCCGACGACCGCCGCGCGGCCGGTGCGCTCGCCGGCCGGTGGAGCCGTCGCCTCGACCGATCGCTGCTCATCCGCTCGGCTCGCGAGCTGGTGAGCACGGTCATCGGACTGGCCGTGCCCGGCCGGGCCGCGCAGACCGCCAGGTAGAGCCAGAGACCGACCGCAGGACCGGAGTCGACCGTGGACCAGACACTTGTCCGCCGCTTCCGCGAGGAGGTCGCCGACACGCTCGCCCGGCAGCGCCGTCAGGATGCCGCCGCGGGCGTCCCGCCGATGACCGGGGAGGACGAGCGTCAGTTCGCCCGGGCGGTCATCAACCGGGTGCTCGATGCGTACGCCCGATCCGAGATCGCCGCCGGGCGCACACCCCCGACCAGCGAGTACGAGGAGGACCTGGCCGCGGGCATCCACGCAGCCCTCTACGGCGTCGGGCGCCTTCAGCCTCTGCTCGACCATCCCGACGTGGAGAACGTCGACATCAACGGCTGCGACCGGGTCTTCGTCCAGTACGCCGACGGCCGGGAGGACGTCGCCGAACCGGTCGCCGACAGCGACGACGAGCTGGTCGAGCTGGTGCAGATCCTGGGCGCGTACTCGGGTCTGTCCAGCCGCCCCTTCGACTCCGCGAACCCGCAGCTCGACCTGCGCCTGCCCGACGGAAGCCGCCTGTCCGCGGTCATGGACGTCTGCTCACGGCCGTCGGTCTCGATCCGCCGGGCCCGGTTGTCCCGGGTCCACCTGGATGACCTCGTCGGCAACGGTTCACTGAACGACGAGGTCGCCGCCTTCATGTCCGCCGCCGTTGCCGCGCGCAAGAACATCATGATCGCCGGAGCGACGAACGCCGGGAAGACCACCCTGCTGCGGGCGCTGGCCAACGAGATCCCGGCGCACGAGCGCCTCGTCACCGTCGAGCGGGCGCTCGAGCTGGGACTCGGTGAGTTCGCCGACCTGCACCCGAACGTCGTCGCATTCGAGGAACGGCTGCCCAACTCCGAGGGCATGGGCGCGATCGGCATGGCGGAGCTGGTGCGGCGCAGCCTGCGGATGAACCCCAGCCGAGTCATCGTCGGTGAGGTGCTCGGCGACGAGATCGTCACGATGCTCAACGCGATGAGCCAGGGCAACGACGGGTCGCTCTCGACCATCCACGCCAACAGTTCGGTCGAGGTGTTCAACCGGATTGCGACGTACGCGATCCAGTCGGTGGAACGACTGCCCGTGGACGCCACCATGATGTTGATCGCCGGTGCGATCGACTTCGTCGCGTTCGTGGAGAAGCGCAACGACTACGCGAGCGGCGGCCGGCTGCGCCGGTTCGTGTCGAGCGTCCGCGAGATCAACGGAGTCGACGGCAGGGTCCTGTCGAGCGAGATCTTCGCCGCCGGGCCGGACGGTGTGGCCGTCCCCGCCGCTCCGATCGCCTGCGTCGACGACCTCGTCGCCGTGGGGTACCGGGCCTTCGCCGAGCGGTGGAGCGCATGACGCTGTCCGGTCTGCTGGTGATCCTGCTCGGCGCGGTGGTCGGCGCCGGCGTCCTGCTGCTCGTCGTCGCGCTGCGGGGCACTGCGCCGCGTCCGCCGACCCCGAACTCGTCGGCCTCGAGCCTGCTCGAGCGGCTGGGCCGGCAGACCGTCCTCGGGGTCTGCGCGGGCCTGCTGGCACTCGTGGTGACGCGGTGGCCCTCGTTGGCGGTCGGCGTGGGTGTGCTGGTCGCGTTCTGGCCGGCCATGTTCGGCGGCCTGCGAGCGGAGCGGAACGCGATCGCCCGCCTCGAAGGGCTGGCCGCCTGGACCGAGTCGTTGCGAGACACCATCGCGGGCGCTGTCGGGCTCGAGCAGGCGATCCCCGCGACGGCCTACGCGGCCTCGCCCTCGATCCGGCCGCAGCTGCGACTCCTGGTCGACCGGTTGCGCGTGCGCGTGCCCATGCATGTGGCGCTGCAGCGCTTCGCCGACGACCTGGACGATCCCAGCGCCGACCTGGTCGTCGCGGCGCTGATCCTCAATGCCCGGCTGCGTGGTCCCGGCCTGCGCCAGGTTCTCACCACGCTGGCGGAGTCCGCGAGGGCCGAGTTGGACATGCGGCAACGGGTGCTGGCCGGGCGGGCGAGCACCCGCCGATCGGTGCAGATCATCGTGCTCGTGACGATCCTGTTCGTGGTGGGCCTGCCGGTCTTCAACCCGACCTACGTCGCGCCGTACGGGACGCCGGCGGGCCAGATCGTCCTCGGCGTCGTCCTGTCGATCTTCGCGCTCGGGTTCATGTGGATGCGCCGGCTCTCACAGTTCGAGACGCCGGAGCGCTTCCTGGTCGCGTCGGCGGTCCGGCCGGCTCCCGTGCAGGGAGGGCCGCCATGACGTGGATCCTTCTCGCCGGCGCTCTCGCGGGCCTCGGCCTGCTCGTCCTCGCGATGGTGGTCGCGCCACACCGCCCGAGTCCGGCTGCGGCGCTCGCCCGACTCGACGCCGAGCGCGACCGGATGCGCGCGGACCGGCTCTCCGTCGCGGCCATCGACCCGCGTCAGGTGGTGGAGCCGGCATCGTTGCGACGCATCGGTGGGTCGCTTCGGCACCCGATCGACACCATGGGTCTGGAGCTCGGGGGGTTGCGAAGCGACCTGTCGCTGCTCGGGCGCACGCTCGACACCCACCTGGCGGTCAGCCTGCTCGCCGGTCTGGGTGGCTTCCTCGTCCCGGTGGTCGTGCAGGTCGTACTCTCGCTGTTCGGCGCCGGGCTCGGTACGTCGTCAGTGCTGGTCGGACTTGCCCTCGGCGTGATCTGTGCCTGCATCCCGACGCTGGTCGTGCGGTCGAGGGCCGATGACCGCCGCCGCGACTTCCGGCACGTGGTCGGCTCCTTCCTCGACCTCGTCGCCATGAACCTGGCCGGCGGTCGGGGTGTGCCCGAGGCGCTGCAGTCGGCGTCCGAGATCAGCAACGGCTGGGCCATGGTCAGGATCCGCGACACCCTGCTCTCGGCGCGGCTGCACGGGGTCACGCCGTGGGCGGCGCTGGGAGAGCTCGGCGCCGAGGTCAGGATCGACGAGCTGGTCGACCTCGCGGCTGCGCTCGCGCTCGTCGCCGAGGACGGAGCAAAGGTCCGCGAGTCACTGGCGGCGCGGGCGAGCTCGATGCGGCGGCGGGAACTGGCCGCTGCCGAGGGGAAGGCCGGTGAGCAGTCCCAGTCGATGCTGGTCGCCCAGATTCTGCTCTGCGTGGGTTTCCTGATCTTTCTCGCCTACCCTGCGGTCGTCGGCGTGCTGGGAGCCTCGTGATGCACGCGGATCGCTGTCGGACCGCAATGTCGTCGTCAACCAGGAAGAGAGGTCAGCCGCGATGAACTCGTCGCCATCCACCCCGACGGGCTGGCTGCTGCTCCAGCTCCAGGTCAGGCTGGACCACGTTCGGCGCGAGCAGGACCGCGGAGCGTCCGCCGTCGAGTGGGTGATCATCACGGCCGTCCTGGTGGCGATCGCGGCGGCACTGGGAGTGATCATCTACAACTTCGTGATCGAACAGGGCGAGTCGCTCGAGCCGCCGCCCGTCCCGGGTGGGGGGCCGTGACGCAACCTCGCACCATCGTGATCGCCGACGGGTGGGTCGGCGGCGCGGCCGCCCGACGACGGCTTCGTGAGGAGCGCGGGGTGAGCTCCGTGGAGCTGGCCTTCTACACACCGATCCTGTTCCTGGTGATCTTCATGACGATCCAGTTCGGTCTCGGCTGGCACGCGAACCAGGTGGCCTCGGCCGCCGCCCGCGAGGCCGCGCGAGTAGCGCGGGTCGAGGGTGGCACCCTCCAAGCGCAGGCAGCAGGGGAGAGCCGCGGCTACGTCGTCGCCGAGGCCGTGGGCGGCCGGGCGCTCCGCAATGTCGACGTCGTGGTCGTCCGCGTCGGCGACAACATCCGGGCGACCGTGTCGGGCGATCCGCTCGAGATCGTCGGCGGTCTCACCCCTCGGGTCAGCAAGACCGTCGAGGGTCCGATCGAGCAGTTCGTCCCTGACCTGTGAACGTGACGCGAGGAGGACTCTCCGCCATGACGTGCTGTCGACTCGCCGCCGGGCGCTTCCTCCACGAGCGCGGGTCGATGGCGATAGAGGTCGTGATCCTCATCCCGGTGCTGTTCGCGTTCACGATGCTCGTCGTGGCGTTCGGCCGGTTCGTCGACACCCGCGGCGAGGTCGAGGCGCTCGCCCGCGACGCCGTACGGGCAGCCTCGCTCGAGCGGGACCTCGGGTCGGCCCAGGCCGCCGCGGAGGCCGTCGCGTCGCGCGAGCTGCCCGAGACCATCACCTGTCAGCCCGTACTGATCGAGGGCTCCTTCTCGCCGGGTGGCATCATCAACGCCCGGTTGGACTGCGCGGTGTCGTTCGCCGGTCTCGGCCTGATCGGGCTTCCCGGCAGCAGGGAGATCGACGTGGAGAGCTTCGCCCCGATCGACACCCTGAGGAGAAGCGGGTGACCGGGTTCCGGGCCCGCGTCGCCGTCGCCGCGCATGACGAGCGCGGCGCGGTCAGCGTGCTGGTCGTGGGCATCGCCGTCGCGCTGCTGGTCATGGCCGGCCTGGTCGTGGACGGCGGCAACGCCATCAACGCCCGGCAGAAGATCAGCGACGACACCGAGCAGGCCGCACGTGCGGGCGCCAACCAGATCGACCTCGTGGAGCTGCGCACCTCGGGCCGGGTCGTCGTCGTCGAGGATCAGGCCCGCGCCGCCGCCGTCTCCTACCTGGAGCACCTCGGCTACGACATCGGCCGCATCGGCGTGGGATTCGACGCGGGTGAGGTCGTCGTGAGCGCAGAGGACACGATCGGCACCCAACTGCTCACGTTCGTGGGCAGGACCAGTTTCGAGGTCCGGGGCGAGGCAAGCGCTCGCCCGGCCGTCGGCATCATCGACGAGGTTCTCCCGTGAACGGTTCCCCGATCGTCCCTCCGTCCGCCGACTCCCGCACGATCGGCCCGGAACGCTTCCAGCGTCGGCAACCGGTTGCGAACCGCGCGGGCGTGTGGCGTGCTCTCGCATCCGGTGCCGTGTTGCTCGCGCTGCTCGTCGGGATGCCAGCGCTGCTCCTGTGGCTCGGTGGGGTGCCCCGGCTGCCCACGTCGCTGCCGTCGCGAGAGGACCTCACGGCAACGATCGGCACCGAGCAGATGCTGACCGTGCTCGTGTGGGTCGCGTGGTTGGCGTGGCTCCAGTTCGCCGTCTGCGTCGTCGTCGAACTGCGCAGTGCGCTGTCGGGCGTCGGGCTGCCCTCCCGGGTGCCGATGTCGGGACTCTCGCAGCGGTTCGCGCGCGTTCTGGTCGGATCCGTGCTGCTGGCGGCGAGCGCCGTCGGCCCCGCCGCGGCGACGACCTCGGAGCCGGTGGCGGGGGGCGCGTCGGCGACCGCTGCCACAACCGGCGACGAGGGTTCGGCAGCGCCGGTCGAGGGCGCGGCCGCGCGGACGTCGGCGGCGACACCCGAGGCCCGGCAGGACGCGCCCTCCGGGACGGTCGCCTACCGCCTGGGCGAGGTCGTCATCGACGCCGACGACGCCGAGCGCCTGGTCGGCCGCAAGGTGTACCGGGTGCAGCCACCCGAGGGCCGCTACCACGACAACCTGTGGGACATCGCCGAGCGCGAACTCGGCGACGGGCGTCGCTATCGGGAGATCTTCGAGTTGAACCGGGGTCGAACCCAGCCCGACGGCTACGAGCTCTCACTCGCCCGGTTGATCTATCCGAACTGGCTCCTGGTCATGCCCGAGGACGCGACCGTAGAGCGGGTCGTCGCGGTGCCGGCTCCCGCAGCGGAGGCGCCGGCTCCGGCGCAGGCGCCGGCGGATGACCCGGCACAGTCGGACGGCGGTGACACCGGCGCCGGAGTGGGAGCCGCCGGCGTCGAGGCGGAGTCGGCTCGATCCGCCCACGAGCTGGTGACAGCCGGTCTGCTCGCCGCCGGCATCCTGGCCACGATCGAAGCTGTGCGGCGCCGACGCCGGACACCCGAGCCCGGCGACGACGCCGTGGAGGTCGAGGTGGCGCTGCGGATCGGCGCCGACCCGGATCGGGCCCGATGGCTCGACCACGCGCTCCGGTCCCTCGCGTCGGCCCGCCAGGCGGCCGGTCGCACGCTTCCGCCCGTCTATGCAGCGATCGTCGACGGTGACAGCGTCGAGATCATGCTCGCGCCGGCGTCCTCGGACGCGCCGGCCCCGTGGCAAGCGCTCGACGACGGACGGCGGTGGCGGCTCGACCGCGCGGCAGCCGGACCGCCCGGGGACGCCGTGGCGCCGTACCCGGGCCTGGTGTCGCTCGGTCGGGACGAGACCGACCACGACATCCTGGCCGACCTCGAGGCGGCCGGCGGCCCGATCGCCGTCGTCGGTGACCCTACCGCCGCCCTCGAAGTCGTCACGGCGTTCGCCGCCGAACTCGCGACCAACCGGTGGTCTGACCACCTGCGGGTCACGGGCTCGGGGCTCCCCGAGGAACTGACGGCCCTCGGCCCCGCGCGATACCGCGACGTGGCGGACGTGTCCGCGGTGTTGCCCGAGCTCGAGTCCAAGCGCGCCGGCCCGAGCGGCCAGGACGTCCTGACCGGTCGGGTTCTCGCGGTGGGCGGCGGTGCGTGGATGCCGGAGTACGTGGCGTTGGGTGCCGTGCCAGGCGCGGACACGAGCGAACGACTGGCGGCGCTGACCGGTGGAGCCCGGCGGTCGCCGTTGGGGGTCGTGTGCGCCGGAGATCTCCCGGGCGCGCGGTGGACATTCTCGGTCGACGCGGCAGGCACCCTCGATGCGTCGGTGCTCGGGTTGGCCGTTCGCGCCAACCGGCTGTCTCGGGCGAGCGCCGCTGCGGTCGCCACGCTGGTGGTGCCGGATCCGGAGCCGGACGCGCCTGCGCCGACCCTGCACGAGCAATGGCTGCCCGAGTCGAGGCCGGACATTCCGGAAGCACCGGTGGCCGCCGACGACGCGGCCTTGACCGCGGCGCCCGTCCGGGTCTTCGTCCTGGGTCCGGCGGAGGTCCAGGCCGGAGGATCGATCGACGACGACCGGAGAGCGCTGGCCACCGAGATCGCCGTCCATCTTGCGCTGCACCGCGAGGGCGTGCACCCCACCGTCCTGGCTTCGGCCGTCTGGCCCCGAGGCGTCACGGCCGCCGTGCGCGAGGCCATGTTCGCGCGGGTCCGGGAGTGGCTCGGGGTCGACCCGGACGGCTCGCCCTACCTGTTGAGCATGCCCGACGGCCGGCTCCGTCTCTCCGACGAGGTCATCGTCGACTGGGATGTCGTGTGCACCCTGCTGCGGCGCGCCCGAGCCGCCGCCACCGGTGCCGAGGAGGTGGAGCTGCTCCGCCGCGCACTTCGCGTGGCTCGTGGACCGGTGTTGAGTGACCGTCCGCGCGGCAGGTACGCCTGGATTGTGCGGGCCCGACTCGAACGGCTGGCCTCCGACGTCCTCGTCGACGCGGCCCACCGGCTGTCGGTGCTCTCCGGTGACGGCGGCACCCCCGGCAAGGCGGCAGCCGCCGCGCGCGCCGGCCTGCGGGTCCGACCCGCAGAGCAACTGCTCTGGCGCGACCTGCTGCGTGCCGAGCATGCCGCTCGAGGTCGATCCGGAGTGCTCGAGGTGTCCGAGGAGCTCACGGCGACCTTGGGGGGCCTGGGTGTCGCAGAGCTCGAGGCCGAGACGACGGCGTTGCTCGAGGATCTGCTGCCGCGGTCCGAGCCGGAGCATGTGCATCCGTCCGGGTACGGCGCGTAGGAACGGAGCGGCGGAGACTGACGTGCGACTGCTGCTGAGCGCGGCCACGACGCCCGACGGCGAGACGGTAGATCTCGCCGTCGAGTGTCCCGACGACGCCACCGTCGCCGACGTCGCCCGGCAGCTGGCGGGCCGGCTGCGCACGGCATCCCCACCCGTGGTCAGGACCGGTGGCCGGCACCTGGGCCTGGTCGGCGACGAGCCCGACGTCGAGCCGCCGTCGACGACCCCGGAGCTGTGGGTGCGAGGCCGCAGGCTCGATCCGGCCCGACTGGTGACGGCGTCGCCGTTGCGCAACGGTGTGCTCGTGGGCGTCGGCGTCCGCCTGCCCGACGTCTTCGCCGAACCCGGCGGTGTCGTCGAAGTGCGCGTGGCGTCGGGAGCCGGCGCCGGCCACGTGTACAGACTGCCCCCCGGCCACCACCTGCTCGGTGCCGGTTCGCAGTGCTCGGTCCGGGTCGACGATGCGAACCTTCCCGACGTCGCGGTCCACGTCGACGTCGGCCTCGACGGCCTGGCCACGGTCACGCCGTCTGACGAGGTCGTCGGTGCGACGGTCCCGGCGACCCCGCGGCGCCACCGCCTCGAGGGGCCGATCGTCGCGCCCCGCCGGAACGGTGGAGCGACGAGGCGCAGGCGTCGCCGACGGCGCAACGGCGACGGCCCGGTGCATGACGTGTTCGTCACGATCGACCCCGAGGCCGACCGCCCGCTCGTGCACCTGGACCGCGAGGAGCTCCACACGGCGGCCCCCTGGACCCCCGGATCTGTGCTGGTCGCCGGCGATGTCGTACTGGAGCTCGCCGAGCCGTCCGAGCCGGACGCGTCCCTGTCGCCGAGCCCCGGCGGCGCGACGATGGACTTCAACCGTCCGCCGCGCCTGCTGCCGCCGCCGCGCACGACGGAGTTCTCGCTGCCGAGGAAGCCGCAACGGCCGGAGAAGATGCCGCTGCCGTTCCTCGTGGTCATCGCCCCGATGATCATGGGTGCGGCCATGTTCGTCATGACCCAACGCGTCTACACGCTGATGTTCGTGGCTCTGTCCCCGTTGTTGATGATCGCGAACTTCACCCAGGGGCGGCGCATGCAGAAGCGCCGTCACGTTCGCGCGACGATCGAGTTCGAGGAGAAGACGCGGCGGATCGAGAACGACGCCTTCGATGCCCTGATGGCAGAACGTGCGGCCAGGCGCACGGAGATGCCCGATCCTGCCGAGGTGCTGCTCCTCGCGACCGGCCCTCGCGCCCGCCTCTGGGAGCGACGACGGGCGGACCCGGACTGGCTGACCGTCCGCGTCGGCACGGCCGACGTACCCAGCGAAGTCGTGCTGAACGACCCGGCCAGGGAGAAGCACCAGGGGCCCATCACCTGGACCGCCCCCGACGTTCCCGTCGCGGTGCCGTTGGAGCGCGCCGGGGTGACCGGAGTCGCGGCCGGCGGCGATCTGCCCCACGTCGTCGGCCGCTGGATCGTCGCACAGGCTGCGGCCCTGCACAGCCCGGCCGACCTGCGCATCGTCGTCCTTGCCGACCAGGCGGACGACGCACGATGGTCGTGGGTCCGGTGGTTGCCGCACGTTCGCCCCGAGAGCGACACCGGGGTCCTGGCAGCGGTCGGATCCGACGCCGAGACGACCGCCCGGCGCGTCGCGGAGTTGGTGAGGCTCCTCGAGGCCCGCCAGGAGGCTGCCGCCAGCAAGCAGGGCGTTCGCTTCGACCCGATCCTGGTGGTGCTCGACGGTGCACGCAGCCTGCGCCTGCTGGGCGGGATGGTGCCGCTGCTGCGCAACGGGCCCGGCTATGGCCTGACCTTCCTCTGCCTCGACACCGACGTGACGCTGCTGCCCGAGGAGTGTCGGGCCGTCGTCTCCGGCGACGCGTACGGCCTACGGGTCGGGCTGACCGGCGAGGACGCCGTCGAGGGCGTCCGAGCGGATCACGTCGGCACCGGCTGGTGCGAGCGGCTCTCCCGGGCGCTGTCCCCCGTCAACGATGTCAGCCAGGCGGATGTCGCGTCATCGGTGCCGACGTCGAGCCGCCTGCTCACGGTCCTCGGACTCGATCCACCCGACGCTGAGGGGATCGCGCGCGGATGGTCGGCCCGGGGCCGAACCACCCGGGCGGTCATCGGCGAGGGGGCCGACGGGCCCTTCGAGCTCGACCTCCGGCGCGACGGTCCACACGGTCTGGTCGCGGGGACCACCGGATCAGGCAAGTCCGAGCTGCTCCAGACGATCATCGCCTCGCTCGCCGTGGGCAACCGTCCCGATGAGATGACCTACGTCCTGGTCGACTACAAGGGCGGCGCCGCATTCAAGGACTGCGCAGACCTGCCGCATACCGTCGGCATGGTCACCGACCTGGACGGCCATCTCACGACGCGGGCCCTTGATTCGCTCGGCGCCGAGCTTCGGCGCCGCGAACATCTGCTGGCCCGGGCAGGTGCCAAGGACATCGAGGACTACCTCGCCGGCCGCGAAGCCGGGGACGAGCCCATGCCACGGCTGCTCATCGTCATCGACGAGTTCGCCGCGCTGGTGGCGGAGCTGCCCGAGTTCGTGACCGGCCTGGTGGACGTCGCCCGCCGCGGCCGCTCGCTCGGGGTGCACCTCATCCTCGCCACGCAACGGCCGGCGGGCGTCGTCAGCGCTGAGATCAAGTCGAACACCAACCTGCGGATCGCGCTTCGCGTGACCGACGCGTCCGACAGCCAGGACGTCGTCGAATCGGAGGTGGCGGCGCACATCGCCGCGTCGACCCCGGGTCGCGCGTTTGCCCGGCTGGGTCATTCCTCCCTGGTTCCGTTCCAGTCGTCGCGGGTCGGGGGACGTCCGCGGGCGGACGGCGAGATGGCCCCCGTCGGTGTGCGCGACGTGGAGTGGCAGTCGCTCGGGCGGGCACCCGTCGCTCCGCGCGCGGGGAACGAGGAGCCGGACGTGTCGGTGCCGACCGACCTGGCCCTGCTGGTGCGGTCGATCGGCCAGGCCAGCGCGTCGCTGGCCGTGCAGGCTGCGCCGAGCCCGTGGCTGCCGCCCCTCCCGGAGCTCGTCGTGCTCGACTCCCTGCTCGATGCCGACCCGGTCGTGCACCGGGGCGACGTCCCGGCGTTGCCGCTGGGCCTGGCCGATGTCCCGTCGGAGCAGCGACAGGGGCCGATGACGTGGGACATCGTGACCGGGTCCCACCTCGCGGTGGCGGGCCAGTCGCGGTCGGGTCGGTCCAGCGTGCTGCGCTTGGTCGCCGGTGGGATCGCGCGGCTGACCTCGGCACGCGACGTGCACGTCTACGGCATCGACTGCGGAAACGGGGCGCTGCTGCCGCTGGTGGCGATGCCACACGTGGGTGCGGTCGTCGGGCGGGAGCAGCCGGACCGGTTGCGGCGCCTCGTGGCCATGCTCGGCACCGAGGTGTCCAGGCGGCAGCAGGTGCTCGCGACCGAGGGATATGCCGAGGTTGCCGAGCAGCGTGCCAAGGCGGCGCCCGACGACCGGTTGCCATACCTCGTCCTGCTCCTGGACCGCTGGGAGGGCTATGTCGCGGCGTTCGAGTCGGTCGACGGTGGCGCCCTGGTCGACCAGGTGCTGCAGCTCCTGCGAGAGGGCGCGGCGGTCGGGCTGCGGGCGGTGTTCACCGGCGACCGCACACTGCTGACGGCCCGGATGGGCGCGGTGATGGAGGACCGCCTCCTGCTGCGCATGCCGGCGTCTGACGACTACAGCCTGATCGGCATGCGGGCCAGTGAGGTGCCGACCCGGATGTCGGCCGGTCGGGCGTTCCGCGGCGGAGACGTTCCCGTGGAGGTCCAGGTCGCGTTGCTGGCGGACGACCCCGCGGGGACGGCACAGGTCGCCGCGCTGCAACGGCTCGCCGCAGCGGCGACGGCCGGTGCCGGAACGCGGCCCACGGCACTGCGACCTTCGCGGGTCGACGACCTGCCGGTGACGATCTCGTACCAGGACGCCGTCGGGTTGGCCGAGCAGATGCCGGTGCGCACGGAGCTGCTCGTGGGGGTCGGCGGTGACACCCTCGGCCTGCGCACCGTGGACGTGACGACCGACGGGCAGGGCTTCCTTGTCGTAGGCCCTCCCCGCTCCGGGCGCAGCTCGGCACTGCTGACCATGGCCGAGTTCGCCCTGGCGCAGCGGTGGAAGGTGGCGGTCGTCGCGCCGCGCCGTAGCGCACTGCGGGACCTGGACGGACGTGCCGGCGTCCTGGGCGTGTTCACCGACGCGGCCGACCCGGCGGATCTGCGACAGGCGCTCGCAAACGTGCGCGGGTCGCGGCTGCTGGTCGTCGACGACTTCGAGGTGCTGGGACCCGAACATGCGATCGCGTCGGTGACGGAGGAGTACCTGAAGGACATTCGCGACTCCGCCGACGCCCTGCTCGTCGCCTGCGGCATCGACGAGGTCACCGGCATGTACCGGGGACCGACCGCGGTCATGCGCAGGTCGCGCACTGGTCTGATCCTCTCGCCACGGGGGGCGACCGACGGGGACGTCTTCACCGCGCGGCTGCCGAGGTCCGTCGGCGGCGTGACGCCGACGGGTCGGGGGATCCTGGTGCGGGCCGGTGGTTGGGAATGGGTCCAGGTGCCGCAACCTCCGTTGTGGCGATCATGACGTCGCCAACGGTGCTGCCGTCGTCGGGGGCCGTGTGGCAATCTTGACCCGCCCGCAGTCGAGGAGACTGACTCATGACTGAACCGACCCCGCCGCCGGACATGCGAAACAACGTCCTCAAGGACCGGCGTGAGCAGGCCGTGTCCCGAGCCGAGCAGGCCCTGGGCAACCTGCACGCCGACGTCGGCAACCCGCTGTCGACACCGCTCGAGGCGCTGCACGGCGGTGCGTGGGAGTCGCCGTCGTCGGAGCGCACGACGTTCATGGCCGACCTGGACGGTGCCGGCAGCGCCGTCAGGCAGGCGTTCGACAGTGCGGTCGACGAGCTGTCCGCAGCGGCGACCTCGGAGCCCGAGCAGGTCGATGTGAACGACGAGAGCGTTGCATGGAAGGCCGACAGCGGCGCCATCGACGCCCGGATGGGGTGGGTGGGGTACTAGTGGTCAGGGTCTCGATCGACGTCCCGGCCCTTCGCGGCGTGATCACGAACCTCGGCGGCTTCGTCGATCTCGTGTTCGACGAGTGGAGCGCGGTGGCAGGCGCGGCGGGTCGCGGCCTGACCACCGCCTCGGCGCTGAGCAGTCTCGGCGAGCACACGTCGGCGATCACCGAGTGCGGGTCGGACCTGCAGGCCAGGGTCGACCTGGCGGTCCTGGTGAACGGCGGCGACCGCTCGTCGTGGGACGGGCCGGTCAGCTACGACGTGCCGTACGACACGTCCGAAGGAGTCAGGGAACAGATCGGAGTCGAGCTCGCGGAGGCGTTCGGCGACCTCCCCGACTCACCGATGACGCGGGAGGACGTCGAGCATCTCGGCGATCTGACCGAGATGCTGAGCCAGTACGCGGACGACGAACACGTCACCGACGCGATGTTCGAACGCCTGGGTCCAGAAGGCGCCCTGAGCATGCCCGCGGCGCTGAAGTACTTCGCCGACGCCTATGCGCGCAACAGCGCAGGCGGGGGAACCGAGCACATCTTCTGGGACGACGACACGCCCATGTCGGATCGGATCCGGGAGATCCAGCAGACCTTCATGGACAGCTTCGGCACGGCGCTCGCGACGTCGTCGAACTCGCCGGGCTTCGACCAGGACTTCGCCGTGGGCATGGTCACCGCCGTCACGGAGGACAACACCACGCTCGGCTGGGGCATGTCGCAGATTCTCCGTCACGGAACGTACGAGGCCGACTTCCTGACCACGATCGGCGCCGGCCTCTACGAGTGGGAGAAGGATCAGCAGGGCCGGGTCTGGGGCGGCCGTTTCAACGGTGACCTGGACACCTGGACGCTGGGCACGGACGGCGGCGACGGCTACTACGACCCGTTCGTCGGGCTGTTCGAGGCGATGGGGCGCACGCCGGAGGCAGCACTCGAGTTCATCAACCCGGGCGGTGACGAAGCCGTCGAGCGGGCCCAGTACATCATCCAGGACCGGACCTGGGCGCACGACGACTTCAACTCGCTCGGCATCATGCTCGACGCCGCCGCCACGTCGTTCCGCGACGCCGGCGATCCGCAGGCCGAGCGAGCCGCCTGGGTCGCGTCGGCCACGGTCCACTTCCTCGGCGAGCGCGACGAGGGACGCAACGGCCGGGCCATCGGCGACGCCGGCAAGGACAGCCTCGCGCACATCCTCGCGACCTACATCTCCGACGTGGACCGGATCGCGAACGGCACCGGGGGGTCCTTCGGCACCTACGACCCTCTGCAGAGCGTCCCGTGGGAGTCCGGGCTGCCGGTCGGGGCCGACTTCGAGTACGACCATCTGCGCGACGTGATGCAGGAGGTTCTCACCGACGACGACGCCGTCGCGCAGATCGCGAACGCATCGGCCGAGTGGAACGCGTACCGGATGAACACCGCCGCCGGGGACTGGAACGGTGACGTGACGGACATGAGCCGCGTGCAGGCCGCCGTCGACCGCGCCAGCGGGCTCAACGGTTTCGTGCTCGGCGCGATGGAGGTGGGGACCGAAGCCGAGGCGCGCGAGGCCGACGAACGTGCGCAGATGTACCTCGACATCGCCTCCGACGTCGTCGGCCTGGTCCCGACCGGTGGCACCTTCACCTCCTTCCTGGCCGACCAGGCACTCAGCCAGGGGAAGGATGCCGTGGCGGCGCACTTCACCGGCAACGAGTCGAGGGTGCAGGGCGAGAACCTCACGGTTCAGCAGGTCGCCGTGACCGACCTGCAGATCGGCATGGCGCTGGCCCTGGCCGAGAACGGCCACCTGCCGCCTGCGGCCATGAAGAACGAGGACGGCCGCACGTATCCCTGGTTCGAGGGCGGGGCGTTCGACGCGTCGGTGGTGGAGACGCCGCAGATGCGTGCCCAGTTCATCGACTGGCTCACGAACGGTGATGCCGGGCAGGCCGCTACCGCGCTGCTCCCCGACATCGACAGCGAGTTCAGAGCGGGCCTCGACAGAGGCGGGGACGATTGATCAGGGTGCGGGCACGATCGGCGGCCTGGGCGGCGCTGGTGCTGCTGGCTGTCGCCGGCTGCACCGGTGCCGACGCCGAGACGCCCGTACCGGAGACGGCGGAGGCGCCGTTCGGCTGTCCAGGGGTGCCGCTGCGCGGGGCCGAGTTGATGAGCGGCGAGGAGACGCTCGAGGTCGCCGAGGAGACCGGCGACTGGGGCGACGTGCCCGGTGAGTTCTTCTGCTTCCTCCAGGCCGCCGAGGACGACGATGCCGAGACCGCGGTCATCGTCGAGGAGCGCGACGTCGAGAGCGCCGGGTTCGGCACGGCCGACGAGGTGGTCGAGATGCTACGGACGACCGACGGCGCCCATCCGATCGAGTCGACGCAGCCCGGCGAAGGCTACGTGTTCGGGTCGGGGTCCGACTCGGTCGATGCCTGGTGGGTTTGTTCCGACCGGCTGGTCAAGACCACGCTGCTCAGTCCGGTCGAGGGCCGTGATCCGCATGCGGACGTGTCCCGGTACCTCGCGTCCATGCTGCCGTGGGCATGTGGCGGCGAGCAGGTGCCGGAGACGTAGGGTGCCGCAGCCCGGCGCCGGCCGGGCTGCGGGCGGACAACGGTCAGATCGGCGCGACGGTCGAGAGCACCGGAGCGTCGTGTACGCCGTTCACGGTGGCGTTGTTGTTGTGGTTGTTCGCCACGTCGGTGGCCGCGGCGGCGAGGGTGGCCTCGAACTGCTGCAGGTGGGGTCGGAACTGGTCCCACGCCGACCGGAATGCCGTGGCGTTCGGGGTCTCCCACACCGCCGCGCCGAGGTCGCGGTCGGTGGACGAGCGGATCTCGTGGGCGTTGGTGACGTTGTTCTTGAGCGTGTTGTAGAGGGCCTCGAGAGTCTGGAGCTCCGCGGTCAACGCCATTCGATGTCTCCTGTGGGGGGTGCGCAGGGGCAGCGGACGGTTGGTCATCTTACGGATCGAGGGCATCCCCGTCATCAGCCCGGCCAGGCCGCAGCCTGGATCTCGCGCTCAGCAGCGCGATGGCACCGATGCAGCGGCGCTGGTTCGCGCGTCCACAGCCAGGGCGGCATGGGCGGCGGCGAACCTCGTGGTCGGCGCCTCGGCCGCGACCTGCGTCGCGTCGGCCGCGGTGTCGACGTCGCGCAGCAGCGGGGCCGAGACGACGGTCAGGCCGTGGTTCCGCAGCGCAGCGTGGGTGCGTTCGCCGGTCTCCGGAGTCGACATCGGTACCCCGGCCACCAGCCGTCCGAGCCGGGCGTCGCGAAGGCCGAGGCACCACCATCCACCGTCGGCACACGGCCCGAGCACCGCGTCCACACCCGGCTCGGA
>JBOGDU010000161.1:0-15694 GCA_050743145.1 Jiangellaceae bacterium
ACAGCATCGGTGTCTCGAACGTCACCGAGCCGCGCCACATCGTGCCGATCCAGTTGAAGAACTTCACCCCGGTGGGTACGGCGATGAGCATCGTGGTGGCGGCAAAGAACGGCAGGTTGATCGCGCCGGTGGCGTACATGTGGTGGGCCCACACCGCCGCCGAGAGCACCCCGATGGCCAGCGTGGCACCGACCAGGCTCTTGTAGCCGAAGATCGGCTTGCGGCTGAAGACCGGAAGGATCTCGGTGATGATGCCGAAGAACGGCAGCGCGATGATGTAGACCTCGGGATGTCCGAAGAACCAGAACAGGTGTTGCCAGAGCACGGCTCCGCCGCCGGACGGGTCGAAGATGTGGGTGCCGAACTTCCGGTCGGCGAACAGCGCGAACAAGGCGGCGGCCAGCAGCGGGAACGCGATCAGCACCAGGATGCTGGTGACCAGGATGTTCCAGCAGAAGATCGGCATCCGGAACATCGTCATGCCGGGCGCGCGCATGCAGATGATCGTCGTGATGAAGTTGACGCCGCCGAGGATCGTGCCGAAGCCGGCCAGGGCGAGCCCCATCACCCACAGGTCGCCGCCGACGTGGGGCGTGTAGACCTCGTTGTTCAGCGGGGCGTACGCGGTCCAGCCGAAGTCGGCAGCGCCGCCGGGCGTGATGAAGCCGGCGATGGTGATCAGCCCGCCGAACAGGAACAGGTAGTAGCTGAACATGTTCAGCCGCGGGAATGCGACGTCGGGGCTGCCGATCTGAAGCGGCATGACCACGTTGGCGAAGCCGATGAACAGCGGCGTCGCGAACAGCAGCAGCATGATCGTGCCGTGCATGGTGAACAACTGGTTGTAGAACTCGTCGGTGACCAGCTGCGAGCCGGGCGAGAACAGCTCGGCACGCATCACCATCGCCATCACGCCCGCGAACAGGAAGAACCCGAACGACGTCATGAGGTAGAGGTAGCCGATGACCTTGTGGTCGGTGGAGGTGATCCAGCGCACGACTACGCTGCCCGGGCGCCTGGTGCGCACGATCGGCTCGGTCACGACAGTGGCCGTGCGCTCGACGAAGGTGGTCACTGGTCGCTCCCCGTCTCGTTGAGCGGCGTGGTCGAGTACGAGCCGCGCAGCGGCGCCTCTACCTCGCCGGTCTGGCCCGCGTCGCGCAGGTCCTCGAGGTGGTCCTCGTACTCGTCCTGCGACACCACCTCGAGGGTGAACAGCATCCGGGAGTGGTATGCGCCGCACAGCTCCGCGCATTTGCCGGTGAACGTGCCTTCACGGTTGGGAGTCGCGTGGAACACGTTGGTGCGCCCCGGGATGACGTCCATCTTCATGAAGAACGACGGCACCCAGAACGAATGGACGGTGTCGGGCGACTGGAGTTCGAACCGCACCGTCTGGTCGACCGGCAGGTAAAGCGTCGTGGGGTCGGTGGTAGTTCCGGTGTCGTAGACGTCGTCGTCGAGGTAGTTGAACGTCCAGGCCCACTGCTGTCCCACGACGCCGATGGTGAGATCGGGCTCGCTGCTGGTGTCGAGGATCTCGTTCTGGCGGTCGACGGTGAAGTAGAACAGGGCACCGATGACGGCCAGCGGCGCCACCGTGTAGAGGAACTCGATCGGCAGGTTGTACCGGGTCTGCGGAGGAAGCTCGTCGTTGCGCCGCCGGTACGCGATCGCGGCCCACAGGATCAGCCCCCAGACCAGCACGCCGACAGCCAGCGCGGCGATCCAGGTGCCGTTCCACAGGTTGCCGATCAGGTCGGTCTGCTCGGTCGCCGGCTCGGGGAAGCCGCCCCGCCTCCACTGGTCGGCCAACTCGGCGGAGCAACCACCGGACAGGAGCGTCGCCGCGCCGAGCGCGAGTGCAGTGGCAACCCGGCGTCGCGCCGGGCGATCGCTGCGGTTCAGACCCACGAGGCGCCCTTCCACGTGCCTGTCCGCGTCGCTACCCGGCGGCCGGGCGCACGGCGCGGAGAGCGTACTTGTCCTGCCGTGGCCACAGTAGCGGCTGGACCGGATCGCCACCCGGCGAGGGGGACGATTAGCGTTCGTGGCGTGCCGGACGTTCCGGACGGCTATCTCGATGCCGCCTCCACCGAGCCGCTGCACCCGGCGGCGCGCGAGGTCATGCTCGCCGCGCTCGACGACGGGTGGGCCGATCCGGCTCGCCTCTACGGCGCGGCCCGGCGGGCCCGGCTCCTGCTCGACAACGCCCGCGAGGTGGTAGCTGCCGGCGTCGGGGCGCGTCCGGACGAAGTGTCGTTCACCGCGAGTGGCACCCAAGCGGTCCACCTCGGCGTCCTCGGGACGGCATCGGCCCGCCGCCGGGTGGGTCCGCGGGTCGTGGTGTCGGCAGTGGAGCACTCCAGCGTGCTGCACGCGGCCGCGACACATGCGGCGTCCGGCGGTGACGTCGCGCAGGTACCCGTCGACCGCCACGGGCAGGTCGACCCGGACGACTTCGCCGCAGCCCTCGACGACGCGACCGCATTGGCCTGCCTGCAGGCGGCCAACCACGAAGTCGGCACGCTGCAACCCGTGGCCCTGGTCGCCGAGGCCTGCGCCGCGCGGGGAGTACCGCTGTTGGTCGACGCAGCCCAGGTCGTGGGCCGGCTTCCGGTGCCGCCAGGCTGGTCGTTGCTCGCCGCGAGTGCCCACAAGTGGGGCGGACCGGCGGGTATCGGCGTCCTTGCGGTACGGCACGGGACCCGCTGGCGGTCGCCGCTTCCTCACGACGAGCGGGGATCGGGTCGGGTCGCCGGCTTCGAGGACGTGCCGGCAGCTCTGGGAGCAGCGGCCGCACTGCGTGCGCGTCACGAGGAGGCGGCTTCGCTCGCCGCCTCCCAGGCGGACCTGGTCGACCGGATCAGGGCGCAAGTGCCCGATCTGGTCCCCGATGTCGAGGTCGTCGGCCACCCCAGCGAGCGGCTGCCGCACCTCGTGACGTTCTCGTGCCTCTATGTCGACGGCGAGGCGTTGTTGCTCGAGCTCGACAAAGAAGGGTTTGCCGTGTCCAGCGGGTCGTCGTGCACGGCGAGCACCCTGCGCCCGAGCCATGTGCTCGAGGCCATGGGCGTGCTGACCCACGGCAACGTGCGAGTCTCGCTGGCGCGTACGACCACAGCAGCAGACGTCGACCGGTTCCTGGCGGTGCTACCCGGCGTCGTCGAGCGGCTGCGATCGACTGCAGGTGTTGACCGGCTATGAGTGGACGGCGGGAACGGCGCAGCCGGCCGGATGGTGTGAATCCGGACCTCGTGCTCGACTGTCGGGGAATGCGGTGCCCGCTACCGATCATCGCGCTGGCCCGCCACATCGGCGAAGTAGACCTCGGGAGCGTGGTAGCCGTGGTGGCCGACGATCCCGCGGCGGCCGCCGATGTACCTGCGTGGTGCCGACTGCGCGAGCACGAGTACGCCGGAACCGGAGCCCCTGTTGACGGTGCCCCTTCCTATCTGGTCCGCCGGAGCCGCTGAGGCAGGCCCCGCCCCCGAACGGGCGCTGCCTCGTATGAAAGTCGACCTCTTGTCGGCTCATCGGAGATTCGGGTGGGGAGCACGGCGCGAGCCACCAGGCCCAGTGTTGCCGTGGAGGGTCCTCAGGGGCGGGGAGTCAGGAGGTGGGGCTCGACGTCGGCGACGGCCTCGTCGCCGTACGCCTGCCCGAGCCGGCTCAACACGTCGTCACGCCCCAGCACGTACTCCTGGGTGCCGACCGTCTCGAGAACGTAGGTCGCGAGAAGGGCGCCGACCTGGGCCGCCCGCTCGAGCGAGAGCTTCCAGGCGACGGCGGCGAGGAATCCGGCCCGGAACGCGTCGCCGACACCGGTGGGATCGACCGCGTCCGTCTGCGCGGCGACCGGTACGTGAATGCCAGGCAGGCCGGCCCGTTCGATGCGAGCACCGTCGCGACCGAGCGTCGTGACCCGGACGCCGACCCGGTCGAGCACCTCGTCAGCGGTCCACCCGGTCTTCTTCTCCAGCAGCGCGGCCTCGTACTCGTTGGAGAACAGGTAGGCCGCACCTTCGACGAGCAGCCGGATCGAGGGGCCGTCCATCCACGCGAGCTGCTGGGACGGATCGGCCGCGAAGGGGTAGCCCCGCGCGCGGCACTCCTCGGTATGTCGCAGCATCGCCTCTGGGTCGTTGGGGCTGACCATCACGAGGTCGAGCCCGCCGACCCGGTCGGCTACCGGGCGAAGCTCGATGTCGCGTGCCTCACTCATCGCGCCGGCGTAGAAGGTGGCGATCTGAGCGTGGTCGTCGTCGGTCGTGCACACGAAGCGGGCGGTGTGCCGCACCGGCGACGCGTGAACGCTTTCGCAGTCGACACCGTGACGTTCGAGCCACGAGCGGTAGTCGGCGAAATCCTCGCCCACCGCACCGACCAGTACGGGTGACAGACCGAGGTTGGCCAGGCCGAAGCAGATGTTCGCACCGATGCCGCCTCGCCGGATCTGCAGGTCCTCGGCGAGGAAGGACAGCGAGATCTTGTCGAGCTGCTCGACGACCAGCGAGTCGGAGAACTTCCCGACGAAGGTCATCAAGTGGTCGGTGGCGATCGACCCGGTGACGGCGATGTTCACGGCCGCGAGTGTAAGTGGTGCGCGCTGGTGGTGCTGCGCCTACGTCGCTACGAGGCAGGTCGGCATATGGCGTCCTCGCCCGGGGGGACTTCGTCGCCCCAACGCCCGACCACACCCCAGACGCCATATGCCGACCTGCCTCTGGGTCCGCGGGGCCGGCTGACCCGACCTCGGCGTTCACAGGTCGCCCCCGTCCCGGGCATGTGGTTAGTGGAAGGAGTCGCCGCAGGCGCAGGAACCGGTCGCGTTGGGGTTGTCGATCGTGAAGCCCTGGCGCTCGATGGTGTCGACGAAGTCGATCGTCGCGCCCAGCAGGTAGGGCGAACTCATCCGGTCGACCACGACGTTGACGCCGCCGAAGTCCTTGACGACGTCGCCGTCGAGCGAGCGCTCGTCGAAGAAGAGCTGATAGCGCAGCCCGGAACAGCCGCCTGGCTGCACGGCGACCCGCAGGGCGAGGTCGTCGCGACCTTCCTGCTCGAGCAGGTTCTTGACCTTGGTGGCGGCACCCTCGGTGAGAACCACGCCCTCGATGGTCTCTTCCTGAACCGTCATGTCGATCTGCTCCTGAGAGTCGCTGGACCGGTCGTCAGCGCCAACACCCGCGCCGTGGCCGGCATTCCGTACCCGTCCATCGTCGCACAAGCTCAGTGGCGACTCCACGTCCGTGCCACCCGCGCGGCGACCCTGGCGAGGCTCTCGGCCGGTTCGGCGAACGCTGCATCGGCGCCCACGACGTCGACGACGGAGTACGCCGCCTCGATGCCGTTCGCCCGGAGCTCGCGTAGTCCGACCTGGACGGAGCCGGCGATGACCACACACGGGCGCATGGCCGGCGCGGCCAGCGCGGCGATCCCCGACACGACCTTTCCGCTCATCGACTGCCAGTCGACCTTGCCCTCTCCGGTCAGGACGAGGTCGGCCACTCGGACCGCATCCGCAGCACCCACGGCATCGGCGACCGTCGCGAACCCCGGCTCGCGGCGTCCGCCCGCCAGCATCAGCCCGTAGCCCAGACCGCCGCCGGCACCGGCTCCCTTGGCGTCGGCCATCTCCCGGCCGGCCAGGTGGGCGAAGCGCGTCACCGCGCCGTCGACCTCGAGCAGGCGGTCGGCAGCAACGCCTTTCTGCGGTCCGAAAACGTTGGTGGCGCCGCGCAGCCCGAGCAGCGGGTTGTCGACGTCGGTCGCGGCCACCAGGTCGACTCCTGCCAGGCGATCCCTGGCCGCGTCGAGATCGACGCGCGCGAGCTCGGACAGGCCCGTCGCACCGGCGGTCAGGGCGCCAGCGGGTTCGCTGGTGGCGCCGAGCGCCGCCAGCATCCCCGCACCGCCGTCGTTGGTCCCGGTGCCACCGAGGCCAACGACGATCTTGGTCGCCCCGACGGCGAGCGCCTCGGCGACCAACTCGCCGACACCGTAGGTCGATGCGTCCTCGACAGCGCCTGGCACCGGTTCGTTGCCCTGCCGTGGCAACAGCGCGAGGCCGCACGCCTGTGCTGACTCCACGAACGCCGTGCGGCCGATGATCAGCAGGGTGGCCGGAACAGGCGCTTCGAAGGGTCCTCGAACCGTGACGGCGAGCAGTTCGCCACCCATCGCCGCGTGGAGCACGTCGACGAAACCCGGTCCGCCGTCGGCCATCGGCGCCGTCACCACCTCGTCGCCGGGGACGGTGCGGCGCCATCCCTCGGCGATGGCGTCAGCTGCCTCGACCGCGGTGAGCGTGCCGGCGAACTTGTCCGGGGCGACCAGCACGCGCATGCGGCAGAGTCTGCCGCATGCGGATCCGTCCCCTGCGCGTCGAGGACGTCGCCGACGCCGCCGCGCTGACCGGGTCCGAACCCGCCGTCGTCGCGCATCTCGTCGCGCACGACGCGGCGGGCGCCTGGGCGGCAGACGACGCCGGAACGCTGGCCGGCGTCGTCCTCTCGACCCGACGCGATCTGCTGTGGAGCTTGTCGGCGCTGGCCGTGGTACCAGCCGCTGCCGCAGTTGGGCCCGTTCTCCTCGACGCCGCACTGGCGTACAGCCGCGGCTGCCTCCGTGGACTCGGCGTCCTGCCCGACGACCCGGGCACCGCCCGGTGGGTCCGGATGGCCGGCTTCGCCCTGCATCCGACGATGCGCCTGGCGGGACAGGTGGACCGGTCGGCGCTCCCGCTGGTCGGCGGCGTCCGCGCGGCGACCCCGGCCGACCGGGCCCTGGTCGAGTCGGTGGACCGGCAGGTCAGGGGCGCTGCCCGCGGCCCGGACCACGAGATGCTGGAGGCCGGTTCCGGCCTGCTCGTGTGCGATGTCACGACCGGCTCGGGCTACGCCTACCACCGCGATGGCTCGCCGATGGCCATCGCCGCGACGACGCGCGAGGTCGCCCGGCGCCTGCTGTGGTCGGTCCTGGCCCGCTCCGCGGGAAAGCAACCGGTCGAGATGTCGCGACTGTCCGCCGAACAGGACTGGGCGGTCGACGTCGGGCTCACCGCCGGGCTCGGGGTTCACGCGGGCGGCTTCCTGGCGCTGCGGCACCTGCGCCCGCCGGTGCCGTACCTGCCGTCGCGCTGGTTGGGGTGAGCAGGGAATGAATGCCGCCGGCGGGAAGCTGAATTATCGGGCGAGGACGCCTGCGTGACACCATGCCGGTCGAAGGGACCAGGAAGGTGACATCGTGACCGTGACCCCGACAGCGGCGGTGAGCCCGAGGCCGTTGCCGCTGCTCCTGCTCGGACGCGGTGCCGACCCGGCCAGCGAGCGCGGGGTCGAATGCCCAGGGGATCTTCCGCCGGCCAGCGATCCCGGTTTGGTCGACCGCGCGCAGCGCGCCCGCACCGCACTCGGGGACCGCGCATTCGTCTTGGGACACCATTACCAGCGCGACGAGGTCATCCAGTTCGCTGACGTCACCGGCGACTCGTTCAAGCTGGCCCGCGAGGCGGCCGCTCGGCCGGAGGCCGAGTACATCGTCTTCTGCGGCGTCCACTTCATGGCCGAGTCCGCCGACATCCTCACCGGCGACCACCAGCAGGTGGTCCTGCCCGACCTGGCGGCGGGCTGCTCGATGGCCGACATGGCCAGGTCGGTCCAGGTCGAGGAGGCGTGGGAGCGGCTCGCCGATGCCGGCGTGGCAGACGTCACGGTTCCGATCACGTACATGAACTCGTCGGCCGACATCAAGGCCTTCTGCGGCCGCAACGGCGGTGCCGTGTGCACGTCCAGCAACGCCAAGCAGGCGATCGGGTGGGCACTCGAGCGCGGTGAGAAGGTGCTCTTCTTCCCCGACCAGCACCTGGGGCGCAACACCGCCGTGCTGCAGATGGGCCTCAGCCTCGACGACTGCGTCGTCATCGATCCGCACCGGCCCGACTTCGGCGTCACCGACCAGGAGGTCCGCGACGCCACCATGCTGCTGTGGAAGGGGCACTGCTCGGTGCACGGGCGGTTCACCGCGGACTCCGTCGCCGACGTCCGCGAGCGCATTCCCGGTGTCACCGTGATCGCCCATCCGGAGTGCCTGCACGAGGTGGTCCTCCAGGCCGACCATGTCGGGTCGACGGAGCACATCATCAAGACCATCGCCGCGGCCGAGCCGGGCACGGCCTGGGCCGTCGGTACCGAGCTCAACCTGGTGAAGCGGCTCGCGCAGCAGCACCCCGACAAGACCGTCGTCTTCCTCGACAAGACAGTGTGCTTCTGCGCGACGATGAACCGCATCGACCTGCCTCATCTGGTATGGGCGATGGAGAACCTCGTCGAGGGCCGGGTCGTCAACAGGATCGAGGTCGACCCCGACACGACACATTGGGCCAAGGTTGCGCTCGACCGCATGCTGGCGCTGCCCGGCCCGGAGGCCGTCCGGGACTGAGGTCGTCCCCGGGTTCGCCCCGCTCACGCACCGCACGGGCCGGCCTTGCCCCGCTTACGCATGCACAATCCTGACAGATCGGACGGGCTCGAGTGCACTGGCGGAGCGGAGTGGAACCAGCTCGGGGGAGATTCCAGGCGGCCGTCACAGCCCGGGAGCGCCCCAGACCGGGAACCACCGGGTGACGTCGGGCTCGAATGGCAGATCGCCGGCCAACAAGGCCCTTACCTGCAACTCCAGCGGGGAGTCGCGTCGCTGCGTCGCCGCGTCGACGGGTGCGAACGGGTAGAACGTCCCCCGCTTGTAGAGGTACACCAGCGCCAGCGGCTGCCCGGACTCGCCGCGAAGACCGACCGTCGAGCACAGCAGCGAGGGGCCGAATCCGGCCGACTCCAGGGTGGAGTTCACCGCGTGCAGGTCGGTCACCAGCGACGGGACATCGTCCGCGCGCCGGCGCACCACCAGCCAGGTGTACCCGTAGTCGTCGCGCACCTCCTCGGGCTCCGATCCGCCCAACAATGCGGTGATCTCGTCCTTGAGGCGGGCGAACGGCCCGCCCTCGGCCTCGCGGAAGCACACCGCACCCACCCCGGTCGGGCGGATCTCTGCCGCCGCCTCGAGCGTCAGGGCGGCACCAGGCAGCGAGAACAGCTCATCGAGGTTCGGCTGGACCTGCTTGGTCCGCCCGAGCAGCGCGTCGAACAGTCCCACGAACTCAGCCCTGTCCGAGCTCAGCGGAGATCTTCGCGAGCTGGTCCAGGCGCTTCTCCAGCGGCGGATGGGAGGCGAACAGCGCGCCGAGGTCCATCTTGCCCGTAACCGCAGGAGCGAAGAAGAACGCGTTGTACGGCTCGGCGGCACGCAGGTCCCTGGCCGGAATCCGACCCATGTCCCCGGTGATCTTGGTCAACGCGCTGGCCAGCGCCGACGGCTGCTGCGTGAGCATCGCGCCGGCCCGGTCTGCGGACAGCTCGCGGTAGCGCGAGAGCAGCCGGGTGAGCAGGAAGCTGACGGCGTAGACGACGATCGCGATCACCGTGGCTGCGAGCGCCACCGCCGCGGCGTTGCCGTCGCGGTTCCGGCCGAGGCCGCTGAACGCCAGCGCCCGGGTCATGAACCCGGCCAGCACACCGACCACGGAGGCGATGGTCATCACGGTGACGTCGCGATGGGCGACGTGCGACAGTTCGTGTGCCAGCACGCCCTCGAGCTCACGGTCGTCCAGGCGTCGCATCAGGCCGGTGGTGGCGGCGACGACCGCTCGGTCCGGGCTGCGGCCGGTCGCGAAGGCGTTGGGGAGATCGGTGTCGGCGACCGCGACCCGTGGCTTGGGCATGTTCGCCGTGGCGCAGAGCCGGTCGATGACGGCGTGCAGCTGGGGAGCCTCCGCCGGTGACACCTCCCGCGCGCGCATGGCCGACAGCGCCAGCTTGTCCGAGAAGAACCACTGCGCCCACAGCGCACCCAGGCCGATGAGGATGCCCGCCCACAAGGCGCCGGTCAGCTGGCTGATCGCCAGCACCAGCACGACGTAGAGCACGGCAAGCAGCAGCATGGTCAGACCCATCCGGACCGTCAGGCCCCGGTCGGGTCGGAACCTCGTCTTGGCCACACTTGCTCCTTCTCGATGCACTGCCGGCTGCTTGGACAACGCTCCGCCCGGCGCTACCGGTTCCGTCACCAGACGGCGCGACCGTTCACCTGCGGCAGAACCATCGTGACCGGTCAATCAGGCTCTGAACGTGAACGACGTTTCGGGCTCACCCGGGAATCAAGCCCTCGCCCGACAGCAGCGCGCGCACCTCGTCGATGTGTGCCTCGGCGTAGGGAAGCACGAGGTCGCTGTCGACAAGAGCGTCGTCGGCGACCGGTGACCCCGCGGACCTGACGGCGTCGAGCAGCGCGACCAGAGCCGAGCGGAACTGGTCGTCGTCGCCGGTCTCGATCGCGGCGGCGAGGGCGTCGTCGAGCGGGTTGAGCTCGGCCAGGCGTGAGTCGTCGACCTCGAGTTGACCCTCGCCCATGATCCGGACGATCACGGCTTGCCCTCCTCCCGCGGAGCCGGCTGCGGCTCTGCGGCGGACTCGGTGACCGTCTCAGCCGCAGGCTCGGCCTGGCCCTCGATCTGGCGGGGCGCCTCGCCGGGTCCGGCGGTGAGCTCCTGCTTCATCCGGGCCAGCTCGAGCTCGACGTCGTTGGTGGACGCCAGGCGGTCCAGCTCGACGGTGATGTCGTCCTTGGAGGTGCCGGTGACGTCGTCTAGTGCGCCGGAGGCCAGCAACTCGTCGATGGCGCCGGCCCGGGCCTGCATCGACGCCGTCTTGTCCTCGGCGCGCTGCACCGCCATGCCGACGTCGCTCATCTCCTCGGAGATGCCGCTGAACGCCTCGCCGATGCGGGTCTGGGCCTCGGCCGCGGTGTAGCTGGCCTTGATGGTCTCCTTCTTGGTGCGGAAGGCCTCCACCTTGGCCTGCAGCCGCTGTGCGGCGAGGGTGAGCTTCTCCTCCTCGCCCTGCAGGGCGGCGTGCTGGGTCTGCAGGTCAGTCATCTGACTTTCGAGCCCGGATCGGCGGGTGAGCGCCTCACGGGCGAGGTCTTCGCGTCCGAGTGAGAGCGCCTTCTGGGCCTGCTCCTGCAGCTTGCCCGACTGGCCGGAGAGCTGGGAGATCTGCACTTCGATGCGTTTGCGGCTGGTGGCGACGTCGGCCACGCCGCGGCGCACCTTCACGAGCAGCTCGCGCTGCTTGTTGTACGAGTAGTCGAGGGTCTCCCGGGGGTCCTCGGCACGGTCGAGCGCCTTGTCGGCCTTGGCCCGGAAGATCATGGACATGCGCTGGAGGATCCCCATCTGGACCGGTAGCCCTTTCTGGATGCGCGGTCGCTTGCTGTCGTACTCCCCTCCACCCTACGGCGTCGGCGTGCTCCTGGGCAGGCCCGGTGTCGGGGCTGGCCTAGGCTGTGGCTGTGTTCCGCCGCAAAGACACCACGGGCCAGCCCACCGTCAGCACGCCGACGCCGAACGCCGACACCGCGAGTCCGGGGTCCGCCGACACGCCGGTCGGCAAGGGCCGGCCCACCCCGACCCGACGCGAAGCCGAGCAGGCCCGAAAGCAGCGCGTCCGCCCGCCGCTGACCCGTCGTGAGGCCGTCAAACGCGAGCGCGAGCTCGCCCGCACCGAGCGCACACGCACGCGCCAGGCCATGAGCACGGGCGACGAACGTCACTTCCTCGAGCGCGACAAGGGTCCGGTGCGCCGGTTCCTGCGCGACTACGTCGACTCACGGCGCACGATTGCCGAGTTCTTCCTGCCGATCATCGTCGTCGTGCTGCTGCTGAGCTTCGTCCCCTCGCCGCAACTGCGGGTGCTCTCGACGCTGATGTGGCTCGCCACGATGCTGCTGGTGATCATCGACGTCATCATGATGGGCATGCGGGTCAAACGCGAGATCCGCAAGCGATTCCCCGACGACACCGGCCGCGGCCACGTGCTGTACGCCATCGCCCGCTCGACCCAGATCCGCAGGTTCCGGCTGCCGAAGCCGACGGTGAAGCCCGGGGCGCCGGTGTGAGCGCGGCCATGCAGGCCCGGGCCCATCCCGACCCGGGTGAGTTCACGGTGCGCGCCCTGGCTTACGGCGACGCCGTCGTGCGTGCCCTCGAGGCCGAGCTGCAGCAGGACTACGTCGAGCGCTACGGCGGTGTGGACGAGGCGCCGGTCCATCCCACCCAGTTCGCGCCGCCGCACGGCGTGTTCCTGGTGGGCTTCGCCGGCGCCGAGCCGGTGGCGTCCGGGGGCTTCCGCCGGCACGACGACGAAACCGCCGAGATCAAGCGCATGTACGTCGTCGAGGACCGCCGCGGCGTCGGATACGCCCGCCGGCTGCTCGCCGAACTCGAAACACGCGCGGCCGAGGTCGGCTACCGACGGGTCGTCCTCGAGACCGGCCTACGTCAGCCCGAGGCCATCGCTCTCTACGAGTCCAGCGGTTACGCGCCCATCCCCGGCTTCGGCTTCTACGCCGGACGCGATCTCGCTCGAAGCTTCGGCAAGGATCTCGACCGGTCGGGCTGAGGGTGGAGCCGGTCAGTCCGGCGGGTGAAGGCTCATCGGTCCGTAGACGTCCCGGCCGTCCTCCAGCAGGCTCACGGCGTCCACACCGGCGTTTGCGAGCTCACGCCAGCGCTCGCCGAGCCAGGACTCGGCCTCGGACTGGGTCGGGAACCCGCTGCCGTCGCCACCCCCGGACACCTTCTCGGGTGGGATCACAGCCCCCTTGCGGTCCAGGTAGCGCCAGGTCCAGGCCATCGCATCTCCTCGCCGGTCGCCTGCGAGCGAAGGCTACCGGCCGGTCGCTTTGACGCTGGCCCGCCGTGCGTGGGACAGTCCGGACAGCTCCACGTACCTGGTCGGGGGAAGTCGGTCGGATGCCGACGCTGACCCGCAACCGTAGGCCGCGCGCGGTGCCACAAGGCCCGCGTCCACGTTCGTCGCGGCGAGCCGGGATACCAGTCGGGTACGAGCGGCTCCACGTTCCGTCGAGGCCTGCGGGACGGGGCCGGGTCGTCGACCCGTGGCCGTGGCTGCGCTGCAGCCGCGCACCGGGCGGGTGGTCCGTCCTCGTCACCGGACCGCTCACCGAAAGGGTCATCCATGCGCACCACCGCACTCCGCCGAGCCGTGCTCGCCGGCGCCGCCACCGCACTCGCCGTGGCCGTACCCATCACCGCCTCCGCCCAGGACGACGTCTTCCGCTTCTGGGGCTACTACCAGTGGACCGACGACGCCTGGGCATTCGCCCAGACCGGCCCGGCCGAGGCGACTCCCGCCGACGGCGCTGTCGAGGGCTGGCGGTACGCGGTCGCCGGTGCCGAGCCGCGGTTTCCCCGCGCGGACGGCGACTTCGAGCTGATCTGTGGCTCCGCCGAAGCGGCCGCGGGAGAGAAGCGCGTCGCCGTCGTGATCGACTACGGCACCGCAGCCGACGCCGAGGACGGCTCGGAGCCGCCGGCCGCCGAAGGCGCCTGCGCCGTGGTTCCGGAGGATGCGACCGGCGCCGACGTCCTCGCCGAGGTCACGGAGGTGCGCCTCGACGACAGCGGCCTCGCCTGTGGGCTGGGCGGCCATCCGGCGCAGGGCTGCGGCGGCGCGGTGAACACGGCGGCACCCACAGGTCCCGAGGAGAGCGTCGAGCTCGCGCTGCCGGAGGCGGAGACCCCGGCCGCGTCCGGCACCGGCGATGACGCCGAGGAGGACGACGACGGATTCCCGGTCGGGCTGCTCGTCGGCATCGGGGCGGTCGCCGTGATCGGCGTCGCGGCCGCCGTGCGGGCCAGGGGGTCGTCAGCGACGTGACGACGCTGACGGTTCCGGCGTGGCGGGCGGCTCGGCTGCCCCGGCACCTGCACGCCGGGGCCTGGTGGTTGTGGGCCCTGGGGCTGGCCGCGGCGGCCAGCCGAACCACGAACCCGTTGCTCCTGGGGCTGCTGCTCGCGGTCGCAGGGTTCGTCGTGGCCGCCAGGCGGACCCAGGCGCCGTGGGGTGGTTCGTTCAACGCCTTCCTCAAACTCGGGCTCGCCGTGATCGCGATCCGGGTCGTGTTCCAGGCCGTCTTCGGTGCGCACGTCGGCGGTTCGACCGTGCTGATCAGGCTTCCGGAGATCGCCCTGCCCGAGTGGGCGGCCGCGCTGAAGGTGGGCGGGCCGGTCACGCTCGAGGCGGTCATGCTGGCGTTCTACGACGGGCTGCGGCTGGCCGTGATCCTCGCCTGTATGGGCGCCGCGAACGCGCTGGCCGACGCACGACGACTGCTGCGGTCGGTGCCGGGTGCCCTGTACGAGGCCGGCGTGGCCCTGGTGGTCGCCATGACGTTCGCGCCGCGACTGGTCGAGGACGCGGCCCGCATCCGGCGGGCCCACCGTCTCCGGGGCCGGCGGGCCACCGGGATCCGCGGACTCGGCCGTGTCGCCATGCCGGTGCTGGAGGGCTCGCTCGAACGGGCACTGGAGCTCGCGGCGGCGATGGACTCCCGAGGTTTCGGCCGCGCCGGCACGGTGACGACGGCACGACGCCGGGCTACGTCGCTGCTGGTGATCGGCGGCCTGCTCGGAGTCTGCGTCGGAGCGTACGGGCTGCTCGACGGAGGTTCGGCGGCTGCGACCGCTCCGGCCCTGCTCGGCCTTGGACTGGCCCTCGCCGCCGGCGGCTTCGTCCTCGGTGGGCGGGCATCGCTGCGCACCCGGTACCGGCCCGACCCGTGGCGACTGCCCGAGTGGGTGGTCGCCGGCTCCGGAGCGTTCGTCGCCCTGACCTTCGCCGTCTCCGCCTCGCAGGGCGTTGCGGGCATGAACCTCCTGGTCGTCCCACTGGTCGTCCCCGACCTGCCACTCCTACCCGTCGCCGGCGCGCTGGTGGCGCTCCTGCCCGCGTGGGTTGCACCGCGACCGGCCGAGGCAGCGGCGTGATCGTGTTCGAGGACGTCTCGGTTCGCTACGCGGGCCGGCAAACAGATGTGCTGCGCGATGTGAGCCTGCGCGTTCCCGAAGGCGAGCTGTGCCTGGTCGTCGGACAGACCGGCTCCGGCAAGTCCACCCTGCTTCGTGCGGTCAACGGGCTGGTCCCGCACTTCACCGGCGGCACTCTCGCCGGGCGCGTTCTGGTGGCCGGCCTGGACACCAGAACACACCGCCCGCGAGACCTCGCCGACATCGTCGGTGTCGTCGGGCAGGATCCGCGGTCGGGATTCGTGGCCGACGTCGTCGAGGACGAACTCGCCTTCGGCATGGAATGGCTCGGCCTCCCGGCCGACGTCATGCGCCGTCGCGTGGAGGAGACACTCGACCTGCTCGGTCTGGCAGAGGTGCGCCGCCGACCGATGTCGACCTTGTCCGGCGGCGAGCAGCAACGGGTCGCGATCGGGGCCGCCCTGACCGTCCACCCGCAGGTACTGGTCCTCGACGAGCCCACGTCGGCGCTGGACCCGCAGGCCGCAGAGGACGTGCTTGCCGCGCTGCAGCGACTCGTCCACGACCTCGGCACTACCGTTCTGCTGGCCGAGCACCGACTGGAGCGCGTCGTGCAGTACGCGGACCGGGTCCTGCACCTGCCCGGGGACGGTCGGGTCGTCGACGGCCGGCCCGACCAGATCATGGCGACCGCACCGATCGTCCCGCCGGTCGTCGAGCTCGGCCGGCTGGCCGGCTGGCGGCCCCTGCCGCTGTCGGTCCGCGACGCACGCCGGGCCGCCGCGGGCC
>JBOGDU010000162.1:0-21147 GCA_050743145.1 Jiangellaceae bacterium
GATCAAGCCGGAGCTGATCACCGAGCGCCTCAAGGAGATGCGCGGGGCGGGCGTCACGGTTGCCGGCTCGCTGTCGCCGCAGCGCACCAAGGAGTACTTCAAGACCGTCGTCGACGCCGGTGTCGACATGTTCGTGATCCGCGGTACGACGGTGTCGGCCGAGCACGTGTCCGGTCAGGCGGAGCCGCTGAACCTCAAGGAGTTCATCTACGAGCTCGACGTGCCGGTGATCGTCGGCGGCTGCGCCACGTACCAGGCCGCCCTGCACCTGATGCGCACGGGCGCGGCGGGTGTCCTGGTCGGCTTCGGCGGTGGCAGCGCACACACGACTCGGACGGTGCTCGGCCTCAGCGTGCCGATGGCGTCGGCGGTCGCCGACGTCGCGGCAGCCCGGCGTGACTACCTCGACGAGTCGGGTGGGCGCTACGTGCACGTCATCGCCGACGGCTCGATCGCCCGGTCCGGCGACATCGCCAAGGCGATTGCCTGCGGTGCCGACGCCGTCATGGTCGGCTCGCCGCTCGCCCGCGCCACCGAGGCACCCGGACGGGGCCGGCACTGGGGGTCGGAGGCGCACCATCGCCAGCTGCCCAGGGGCCAGCGGGTTCGGGTCGACACCATCGGACCGCTCGAGCAGATCCTGCTCGGCCCGTCCTGCGTGGCCGACGGTTCGATGAACCTGGTGGGTGCGTTGCGGCGGGCGATGGCGACCACCGGCTACACGGAGGTCAAGGAGTTCCAGCGGGTCGAGGTGACCGTTCTCCGCTGGCCGTAGGCTGGCAGGCGTGACGACGACGTCCACGTCCGCCACCGTCGATGCGATCGACCAGGCGTTGATCCACCAGCTCGTCGACAAGATCGTCGCCCGCCCGCGGGCGCAGCGCGAGATCACCGTCGCCCCCTTCACCGGAAAGCCGCTGGCCGAGCTGCCGATCTCGACACCGGCCGACGTCGAGGCCGCCTACCGGGCAGCCGCCCAGGCTCAGGCCCGGTGGGCCGCGCGACCGGTAGAGGAACGGGCCAGGATCGTCGGCCGCATCCACGACCTGATCCTCGACCGGCAGTCCGAGGTGGCCGACCTCGTGCAGATGGAGTCCGGCAAGGCCCGCCGTGACGCGTTCGAGGAGATCGGCGACGTCGCCCTGGCGGCGCGATACGCCGCCGCCCGCGGCCCCAGACTGCTGCGCGACCGGCGCCGGCTCGGCTTCGTGCCCGGCCTGACCTGGGCTCTCGAGGTGCGTCAGCCCAAGGGTGTCGTCGGGGTCATCTCGCCGTGGAACTACCCGCTCACCCTGGCCATCTCGGACAACCTGCCGGCATTCGTCGCGGGCAATGCCGTCGTCCACAAGCCCGATGTCAGAGCCGCGCTGACGGCGCTGCTCGCCCGCTCGATCGCGGTCGAGGCGGGGCTGCCGGAAGCCCTCTGGCAGATCGTGGTGGGCGACGGTCCGACGATCGGTGGCGCGGTGGTCGAGCACGCCGACTACGTGTCGTTCACGGGTTCGACCGCAACCGGCCGGACGGTCGCCCGGCGGCTCGGCGAGCGGCTGGTGGGCGGGTCACTCGAACTCGGCGGCAAGAACGCGTTGCTCGTGCTCGACGACGCCGACGTCGGCCGTGCAGCCGAGGGTGCCGTCCGGGCGTGCTTCGCCAACGCCGGCCAGCTCTGTGTCTCGATGGAGCGGCTCTATGTCGCCGCCCCGCTCCGCGACGAGTTCGAGCGCCGGTTCGTGGAGCGGGTCCGTGCGCTGAAGGTCGGAGCCGCACTCGACTACTCCTTCGACGTCGGGTCCCTGGTGTCGCAGGCTCAACTCGACAAGGTCGTGCGGCACGTCGAGGACGCCGTTGCGCAGGGGGCGACGGTGCTGACGGGCGGCAGTCCGCGACCCGACCTCGGTCCCTGGTTCTTCGAGCCGACCGTGCTCGTCGATGTCCGCCCAGGCATGCTGGTCGCCGACGAGGAGACGTTCGGACCGGTGGCGGCGCTCCACTCGGTACACGACGACGACGCCGCAGTCGACGCGGCCAACGCCACGGCGTTCGGCCTCAACGCGAGCGTGTGGACCACCGATCGTCAGCGCGGCGTCCGGGTGGCGAAGCGCCTCCGCTACGGGTCGGTCAACGTCAACGAGGGCTACGCCGCGGCATGGGGCAGCCACGACCTGCCGCTCGGCGGCATGAAGGCGTCGGGGCTGGGCCGGCGGCACGGGCGGGAGGGCATCCTGCGCTACACGGACTCGCAGTCGATCGCCGTGCAGCGCCTGCACGGCATCTCACCGCCTGGCGGCATGAGCTTCGACCGGTTCGCGGACGCCGTGACCCGCTCGCTTCGGGTCGTCCGCCGAACCGGCCGTCCGTGAGCGGATGGACCGCCCGCGACATCCCGGACCTGTCCGGCCGCACCGCGGTGGTCACCGGTGCGAACTCCGGGTTGGGCCGCCAGGTGTCGATCGAGCTGGCCGGGCACGGCGCCCACGTCGTGCTCGCGTGTCGCGACCCCGCGCGCGGGACCGATGCGTTGGAGCAGGTGGTCGGGTCGGCCGAGCTGATCCGTCTCGACCTGGCCGATCTCGCCTCCGTCCGCGCAGCCGCCGCTGAGCTCGGGCGGACACACGGCGGGCTGGAGTTGCTCGTATGCAACGCCGGGATCATGGCGACCCCGCACCGGCTGACGGCGGACGGATTCGAGCTTCAGTTCGGCACGAACCACCTCGGCCACTTCGCCTTGACCGGGCTCCTGTTGCCGCAGCTGCTCACCGGCCGTCGGCCGCGCGTCGTCGTCGTGAGCAGCGACCTGCACCGGTTGGGGCGGATGTCGCCGGACGACCTCGGGCTCGATCGCCGCTACCAGAGGTGGTTCGCCTACGGCCGGTCCAAGCTGGCCAACCTGCTGTTCATGAACGAGCTGCAGCGTCGCGCCGTCGCCGCCGGTGTCGACCTGACCAGCGTCGGCGCGCATCCGGGCTGGGCGGCGACAAATCTGCAGACCACCGGCCCTCGAATGGCCGGCAGCGGCGCCGGGCAGACGCTCGCCGCGGTCGGCAACCGTCTGTTCGGACAGTCGGCGGCGATGGGTGCGTTGCCGCTGCTTCGCGCCGCGACCGATCCGGACGCCGCGCCGGCGGACTACTTCGGCCCCGACGGGCTGGGCGGCCAGCACGGCTTGCCCGAGCGGACCGGCATGACTTCGGCTGCCCGCGATCCGGCCACCGGCAGGGCGCTCTGGGACGAGTCCGAGCGCCTGACCGGTGTCGTGTACGACTGGTCGACCCACCTCCACCAGTGATCATCGGCAGTTCGGGCACCCATCGGCCCCGAACTGCCGACGATCACGGGAAGGGCAGGCGTCCACAGCGCTCGACGTGACGGCAGGCCGTCCACAGATCGCGGTTCGGGTCCGCTCTTGACCCCATCGGCGGAACACGCTGCCGGGCATGCCGTTCTCCGACGTGCCGCCGTTGATACCGGCCGGCCTTGTGAAGACGCAGGCCGGGGTCGTGAGCTCCCGACAGCTGACCGGGTCAGGCGTCTCGATCGAGCTGGCCAAGAAGCGCGTGCGGGCCGGTCGATGGCAACGCCTCCACCGCGGGGTGTTCGCTGTCTTCAGCGGGCCGGTGAACCGACAGGCGCAGATCTGGGCCGCGCTGCTGCGATGTGGCGCGGGGGCGACCGTCAGTCACGTAACGGCGGCGGAGCTCGAGGCGTTGTGCGATCGGATCGACGAGCGGGTCCACGTGACGATCCCTGCGCGTCGACGAGTGCGGGGGCGGTACGAGGGGATCGTCGTCCACCACGCCCACCGTCTGGGTCAGAGCCGCCATCCGACGAAGCGGCCGCGGCGGACCCGGATCGAGGCCACAGTGCTGGACCTGGTCGACGTGTCCGAGACGGCACGGGAGGTCGAAGCGTGGATCGTCGTCGCCTGTCAGAAGCGGCTGACGACTCCGCTCCGCCTGGGCGACGCTCTCGCGGAGCGGAGGAAGATCAAGTGGCGCGGGATGGCCGAGTCGATGTTGCTCGACGTGGCGGAAGGGGCGCAGTCGATGTTGGAGCGCCAGTTCCTTCGGTCGGTCGAGCGGGCCCACCGGTTGCCACGCGGGAATCGGCAGCGGCGTCTCGCTGCGCGCCGGGTGATCTGGATCGACGTCGACTACGAACCGTTCCGGACGAGGGTTGAACTGGACGGGCGGCTGGGACACGAGGGGGAAGGCCGGTTCAGGGACCGACGGCGCGACAACCGAGCGACGGTAGGGCGCACCTGGTCGCTGCGATACGGCCATGCGGAGGTGTTCGGCACTCCCTGCGCTGTAGCGGCCGAGGTCTCCCTCGTGCTGCGTGAGCGAGGCTGGGCCGGAACCGCTGTCGCATGCGGCCCAGACTGTGGACTGGCCGCCGGCCTCACCGACCCGGAGCATCCGCCGTGAACATCGGCTTCTCGGTTCCGATGCGGGACCGAAGTGCCGATGATCAGCGGGGGGCAGGAGTGGGGGACGGGACTCCGTGCCACGAGTCCCACAGCGCCGCGTAGGCTCCTCCGCTCTCGACGAGCTCGTCGTGCGTGCCGAGTTCGGTGATCAGCCCGTCCTCGACCACGGCGACCCGGTGGGCGTCGTGAGCCGTGTGCAGGCGGTGCGCGATCGCCACCACGGTCCGGCCGTCCAGCACCGATGCAAGCGAGCGCTCGAGGTGCCGGGCGGCCCGTGGGTCGAGAAGGGAGGTCGCCTCGTCCAGCACCAGGGTATGCGGGTCCGCGAGCACGATCCGGGCAAGCGCGACCTGCTGCGCCTGCGCGGGGCCCACCGGATGAGCACCGGAGCCGACCACCGTGTCGAGCCCGTCGGGCAGCGACTCCGCCCAGCGCAGCGCGTCGACCGAGGCCAGCGCGCGGCGCAGCTCGTCGTCGCCGGCATGCGGCGCCGCCAGGGCCAGGTTGTCGCGCAGCGTGCCGACGAAGACGTGGTGCTCCTGAGTGACCAGGACGACCTCGCGCCGGAGCCGGTCCAGCGGGAGGTCGACCAGCCGCACGCCGCCGACGTCGACCTGTCCGGTGCGTGGCGGGTGGACGCCGGCCAGCAGCCGGCCCAGCGTCGACTTGCCCGCCCCTGAGGGTCCGACCACGGCCAGCCGCTCACCCGGCCGCAGGTCGAGGTCGACGCCGTGCAGGACGTCGTGACCCTCGCGGTAGGCGTAGCGGACATCGCGTGCCTGCAGGTGCTCGTCGGCCGGCCGGCCGCCGCTCTCCGACCGGTCCGGTGGCACGTGGGCGACACCGACCAACCGGGCCAGTGAGGTGGCGCCGATCTGGATCTCGTCGAGCCAGGAGACCAGCCGGTCGACCGGGTCGACGATCTGCACCGTGTAGAGGACCACTGTGGTGACCTGGCCCACGGTGGCAAGATCGCGCGCAGCGAGCCAGCCGCCCCACGCGAGCGTCGCCACGACGGGCAGGAAGTAGGACACCTCCGCGGCCGGAAACCACACCGTGCGCAGGAACAGCGTGCGCCGCTCGGCGGCGTAGGCCTCGCGGAGATCGTCATCGGCGCGGGCGATCCGCTCGTCGGCCAGGCGTAGCGCCTCCACGGTGCGTGCGCCCTCGACGGTCTCGGTCAGGGTGCCGCTCACGGTGGCGTAGGCGGCGCGCTCCCACAGGTAGCCGGCGGGTGCGCGGCGGAGGTACCACCGGGTCGCCACGATGAGCACCGGTGCACCGACGACGCACACCAGCGCGACGAGCGGGCTGGCCAGTAGGGCGGCGGCGAGTGTCAGGATCGTCGTCACGACAGCGACGATCGTCTCCGGCACCGCGAAGCGGATCGTTCGCGCCATGGTGTCGACGTCTCCGGTGGTGCGTGACACCAGGTCGCCGGTTCCGGCGCGCTCCACCGTGGACAGCGGCAGTGCGAGCACCCTGGTGAGGAACCGCTCGCGCAGTTCGGCGAACACGCTCTCGCCGATGACGAACGACGCCTTCCTGGCCGCGCGGGTCAGTAAGGTCTGCGCGAGAACGAAGCCGCCCAGCGCTGCGGCGATGGTGTCCACCCGGGTGGTCGTCGTGCCCACCGTGACTGCGTCGACGAGCGTGCCGAGCAGCCACGGGCCGGCCAGGCCCGCGACGGCGGCGAGGACATGCAGGACGAGCGACCACGCCACCTCGCGTCGATGGGACCGCAGCAGCCGTCCGGCCTCGGCGCGGACCTGCGCGGGCGTGGCGACGGGCAGGCGCACGCTCATGCGTCCTCACCCCTGGTGACGGCGTCGCGGTACGCGGGGACGTCGGACAGGAGTTCCCGGTGCGACCCCTCGGCCGCGACCCGGCCGTCCTCGAACCACACCACGACGTCCACCTGGTCGAGCATCAACGGGCTCGTCGTCGTGACGACGGTCGTGCGGCCGGCTCGAGCCGCATTCAACCGCTCGGCGATGCGGGCCTCGGTGTGTGCGTCCACCGCACTTGTCGGCTCGACCAGGATCAGCACCTCCGGGTCGGTGGCCAGTGCGCGCGCCAGGGCGACGCGCTGGCGCTGCCCTCCCGAGAACGACCGGCCGCGCTCCTCCACCTCGCCGTCCAGCCCGTCGGGGAGGGCGTCGAGGACATCGGTCGCAGCCGCCGTGTGCATCGCGGCGAGTACCGAGCTGTCGGCCAGCCCGCCATGCGGTGCCAGCACAGCGCGAAGCTGTCCGGTGAACAATTGCGGTTCGGTCTCGCTCACCACGATCCGCCGCCGGATCTCGGCAAGTGGCAGGTCGGGCAGACGCACACCTCCGAGCGTCACCCCGTCGTCGTGGACGAACCGGCCCAGGCGGTCGGCCACGGCCACGGTCTCCGTCGGGTCGGCTGAGACCAGAGCGGTCGACAGCCCGGCGCGGACGCGCAGGCCCGAACGGGCGTCGACGAGTGCGCCACCGGCAGCAGGCGGATCGAGAGCACGGTCCGGATCGACGACGTCACGGTCCACGGCGACCAGGTCGAGGATCCGGCGCGCGCCGACCACCGCCCGCGTCGCGCGCTCCACCGTCTCGGTGGCGGTACGCAGCGGGATCACCAGGAAGAAGGCGTAACCGTAGAACGCGACCAGGTCGCCGGCGCCGATCCGGCCGTCGAGGACGTACCGCGAACCCAGCCAGGTCAGCAGGACGAGGAAGATCCCGGGCAGCAGGACCTGCGCCGCGTCGAGGGTCGCCTGCGTGGCGGCCACCCGGACACCGGCCCGCCGCACGTGTTGGGACCGCTCGCGGTAGCGCGCGAAGAACACCTGCTCGCCCCCGATGCCGCGCAGCACGCGCAGACCCGCGACCGTGTCGGCACCCAGCGCCGTCAGTTGCCCGACCGCATCTCGCTGCTCGCTCTGACGGGCTTGCAGCGGGCGCACTATCGGCGCCAGCCCCACCACGAGCACCGGGACGCCCACGAGGACGAGCAGACCCAGTGGCACCGACGTGCGGAGCAGGATGACGGCGACGACCGCGTAGGACACGACCGCGCCGATGAATCGTTGCGACGTCTCGAACAGACCGCCGATGCGCATGGCATCGCTCGCGACGGTGCTGACCACCTCGCCGGTGGTGACCCGACGGGTCAGGGCGGGACCGGTGCGGGCGGTGTGGCGCACGACCAGCTGGGCGGAGCGGAAGGCGGCCTGCAGCCAGTTGGCGACGGCGAACCGGTGCCGGAGGACGCCCGCGGCGGCTTGCACCACACCGATCGCCAGGATGACCAGGGCCCAACCGACGGTGGCCTGGACGTCCGAGATCGCGACGCCCTCGTCGATCCCCCTGCCGATGGCGTAGGGCAGCAGCGCCTGGGCCACCATCCAAACGACACCGAGAGCGACGCCCCCGGCGAGCGTGCGCCACTGCCCCCGGGCGATCCACAGCAGGAACCGCATCGGGGAACGGGTATCCGGGGTGCCGGGGTCGGCGAACGGAACGGCGCGCACGTCGCACCAGGGTACGAATCGCCCCGCACGGACCGCACGTCGTTTTTTTTGGGCGTCCGGACGATCAGTCCTGACGGCCGGTGAATGCGAGGCGCACTCCGAGGCCGATCATCACCATGCCTCCCGCGCCCCCGATCGCCGCCAGCCGCCGGGGTGACCGCCCGAACCAGTCGCGGGCGGCGCCGGCGACGAATCCGTCCGCCAGGACCCGCCGGCTGCGGGTCGCCGCAACCGGAACATCGGGCAGCACCGCTACGGCCCGGCGGTGCCGGAGAGCCTGCACACCCAGGTAGACGAGGTAGGCGGCTCCGACCAGCTTGAGGATCGTGAACGCGGCCAGTGATCGCTCCACGATCGCACCGATGCCCAGTGCCACGGCGATGACGTGAACGTAGACGCCGGCTGCGTTGCCGACCACGGTGAGCAACGCGGGGCGACGGCCCAGCGTCAGTGCGCGGCTGATCGTGAACAGGACGCTCGGACCGGGAACCGCGACGAACACCAGGGCGACGACGGCGAAGGCGAGCAGGCGGTCGGTCGGTGGCACCGGGCCACCCTAGAGGCTCCGGCGCGCGTCGTCGCGGGAGTTTCCGCGGCGTCGGTAGGCTCCGATCCGTGCACGACACGGTTCTGGTGGTCGACTTCGGCGCCCAGTACGCGCAGTTGATCGCCCGGCGGGCGCGCGAGGCGCGGGTCTACTCCGAGATCGTGCCGCACACCATGCCGGTCGCCGACATCGTGGCCCGCAACCCCGCGGCGATCATCCTCTCCGGGGGGCCGTCGAGCGTGTACGCGAATGGTGCCCCACAGGTCGATGCCGCACTGCTCACCACCGGTGTACCGACCCTCGGCATCTGCTACGGCTTCCAGGCGATGGCCGCTGCGCTCGGGGGCGGGGTGGCTCGGACCGGTCTGTCCGAGTTCGGCCGGACGACGGTCTCCATCGGCTCCGGCGGCACGCTGTTGGCCGGGCTGCCCCCGTCCCCGACGGTCTGGATGAGCCACGGTGACGCCGTCACCCGTGCCCCGGACGGCTTCGTCGTGCTCGCGCAGACCGAGGGCGCACCCGTCGCCGCGTTCGAGGACGCCGGTCGCCGCCTCGCCGGCGTCCAGTGGCACCCCGAGGTGCTGCACTCCGAGCACGGGCAGGCGGTACTCGAGCACTTCCTCCACGACATCGCCGGTGCCCGACCCACCTGGACGATGGTGAACATCGTCGACGAGTCGGTCGAGGCGATCCGCCGTCAGGTCGGCGGCAAACGGGTGATCTGCGGCCTGTCCGGTGGCGTCGACTCCGCCGTCGCCGCAGCGCTCGTGCAGCGTGCCGTCGGCGACCAGTTGACCTGCGTCTTCGTCGACCACGGGCTGCTGCGGGCCGGCGAGGCCGAGCAGGTCGAACGCGACTACGTCGCGGCAACCGGAGTCGACCTGCACGTCGTCGACGCCGCGGACCGGTTCCTCGCCGCGCTGGATGGGATCGAGGTCCCGGAGCAGAAGCGCAAGGTCATCGGGCGCGAGTTCATCCGGGTGTTCGAGCAGGCCGCCCGGGAGGTCGTCGCGGATGGGGACGACGTCGAGTTCCTCGTCCAGGGCACGCTGTACCCCGACGTCGTGGAGTCCGGCGGTGGCGACGGTGCAGCCAACATCAAGAGCCACCACAACGTGGGTGGCCTGCCCGACGACCTTCGCTTCGCACTCGTCGAACCGCTGCGGATGCTGTTCAAGGACGAGGTCCGCGCCGTGGGCGAGCAACTCGGTCTGCCGGCCGAGATCGTCTGGAGGCACCCGTTCCCGGGGCCGGGGCTGGCCATCCGGATCGTCGGTGCGGTCAGTCGCAAGCGCTTGGAGATCCTGCGCCGCGCCGACCTGGTGGCGCGCGAGGAGGTCTCCCGGGCGGGTCTCGACCGCGACGTCTGGCAGTTCCCCGTGGTGCTGCTGGCCGACGTCCGGTCGGTGGGGGTCCAGGGTGACGGGCGGACGTACGGCCATCCGGTCGTACTGCGTCCGGTCTCCAGTGAGGACGCCATGACCGCGGACTGGTCGCGGCTTCCGTACGACCTCGTCGAGCGCATCTCGACCAGGATCACCAACGAGGTCCGCGAGGTGAACCGCGTGGTGCTCGACGTCACCAGCAAGCCTCCCGGCACCATCGAGTGGGAGTGAGACTCGCGTAGGCCGGCGGCTTGAGGTAGCCGTCACGTGCGGTTCGCGGTGACGTCACGGTCCGTACACGTCGGTGACGTTCGGTTCAGGCGTGAGCATACTGGTAGCCCGGAGCCCTCGACCAGCCATACCGTCGGCCGACGCCGCAGCCGCCCGGCCGATCGTCATCGCCCATCGCGGAGCCAGCGGCTACCGACCCGAGCACACGCTCGAGTCCTACCGCATGGCGATCACGCTCGGCGCCGACTACGTCGAGCCCGACCTGGTCGTCACGGCCGACGGTGTGCTCGTCGCCCGGCACGAGAACGAGATCGGTGCCACCACCGACGTCGCCGCGCACCCCCGGTTCGCTCGTCGGCGCACGACGAAGGACATCGCCGGGCGGCAGGTCACCGGCTGGTTCGTCGAGGACTTCTCGCTGGCCGAGCTCAAGACGCTGCGTGCCCGGGAGCGCCGGCCCGGCATCCGCGCGCACAACCGGCTCTATGACGGGCGGTTCGAGGTCCCGACGTTCGAGGAGATCGTTGACCTGGTGCTCGCGGAGACACGACGCCAGGGCCGCCGGATCGGCATCTACCCGGAGATCAAGCAGCCGGCCCATTTCGCGGCTCTCGGCCTGCCACACGAGGGTCCGCTCCTCGCGTGCCTGCGCCGGGCCGGCCCGTACCTTCCGGTGTACATCCAGTCGTTCGACGCGGCGGCGCTTCGCGCCATGTCCGCGCGGACCACGTTTCCCCTGGTGCAGCTCGTCGGCTCCGACGACGACCTGCTCACCCAGCGGGGGCTGCGCGAGGTTTCGACGTACGCGCAGGTGCTCGGCCCTCGAAAGGGCCTGGTGGATCCACGGGCCGCCGCCGGCGGGCCCGGTGGCCTGGTCGACCGCGCCCACGACGCCGGGCTTGCGGTGCACGTATGGACGTTCCGGAACGAGAACGCCTTCCTGCCGCCGGAGCACCGGCGCGGGACCGAGGCCGCGGCGTTCGGTGATCCGTTGGGTGAGTACGCCGCCGTCCTGGGCCTCGGGGTGGACGGCGTGTTCACCGACCACCCCGATACGGCCCGTTCAGCGGTCACGGCGCAGTCGGCCCAGCGAGGCCATCAGCCCCGCCAGTCCGACCGAGACGAGCAGGACCGGTGCCGCTACGCCCAGGCCCGGCAGGCCGAGCACGTCGAGATGCACGAGGGGCCACATCAGGCTCACTCCCACAAAGAGAAGACCGAACACCAGCGAGACGACGTCGACGTCATGGCGCTTCACGGCGCACCTCGATGCTTCCGATGCCGAGATCGAGATCGAGTCTGAGATCCCCGCCGCCACGGCCGTCCGTACCGAGGTCGGTGATCCGCCGCTCCTGGCCCATGCCGCCGGACTCGCCGTCGAAGGTCTTGATCTCGCCGACACCCAGGTCCGCGTTGACGACGACGTCGACCTCGGGAGGAACGATCACGACCAGTTCGCCGACGGCCTGGTCGACGGTCAGCGACGTCGACTCGCCGTCGGCGAAGGGAACCTGCGACAGGTCGTACCGGACGCTGCCGGCCCCGTGATCCTGGGTGCCGGCCGGAATGGCCGCCTGAGTCTGCGGAGCGAGGCTGAAGCTCTCGCTGCGGAGGTCGACCCGGTCGACGACCACGGCCGGCACGAGCGCGAGGCCGAGCAGCACACCGAGAACGATCAGGCCGCGTGAGCGGCCCCACCAGGCGCCGAGGACCAGACCCAGCCCGACGACACCCAGTGCGGCCGCAACGTAGGTGGCCGGCGGCACGGTCGCACCGATCGCATCGGCCACGGCGATCGCACCGACGGTGAGAGCGGCGGCGCTGACGGTGAGCGGGCCCAGCGCCGACCGGACCCGCCGTGGCGCAGGAGTGGTCGCCGTGGCAGGTGGCGGCTCCTGGACGGCGAACGGATCCCAGTCCTCGTTGTGGGTCGCCCAGGTCTGCGGGTCGTCCTCCCAACCCGGCTCCTGGGCCCACCACCGCTCGGCGGGGACAGGCTCCTCGGCGGCCGTGGAGTGCGGTGCTGCTGCCTCGGCCCCTGGTGCGTCGGCTGGTGCGGCCTCGGGTGCGTCGGCGGGTGCCGGCGGCTCGGCGTCCGTGGCATCATCCGGGCGGGCGGGCGCCTGGCCGGCGGTAGCGGAAGCGTCCACCGGCGCGGTGACCGGGGAGGACGAGCCCCGGTAGGCCGGGTAGCCGGGGTAGTCGGGAAAGCCCGGGTAGTCGGTGAACGTGGCGGGCGCGTCGGGAGAGCTCTCTCCTGCCACGCGGTCGCCCCCCGCCCTGGGATCGTCCCGCCGAAGGAGCACGACGATTCCGCACGCAGCCAGCACGAGGAGCACAACACCGTCCCACGAGCCGCCGATGATCGCCGCAGCCGAGCCGAGAAGGACCAGCGCCAAGGCGGCGGCAAGGGCGATCGTCGCCGTCCGCGGGGAGCCCGTGTCGTCCCGACCGAGGGCCTGCTCGGCCACCGAGGACGGCTCGTCCTCCGCAGGCAGCAGCAGCCAGGCAGCCGCGTAGAGCATGATCCCGATGCCGCCGAACACGGCGAGAACCACCGTGACGATCCGGAGCACGAGCGGGTCGATGCCCAGCCGGCGGCCCAGCCCACCCAGGACCCCGGCGACGACCCGGTCGGAGCGGCTGCGGCGAAGTCCGTGCAGGTCGGCGCCGAGCCTCGGCGGAGGTGGAGGCGCAGCGCCGGGGTCCGGCGACGGCATGGTGGGAGCGTCGTTCATGCCTCGATCGTGCCTCCGCCGGCACCGCGGCACCATCGGGGATCACCCTTGCCGGACCCTGGCGTGACCTCGGGGACGCCGCCGGGGACTCCCTCATGGCGGCGCGGGCGCGCGCGTGTGACCATCGACGGGTGAGCACAACGTCGACGCCGCACGCCCGGGGACAGGTGCCACCGTCCCCGGGCCTCGTCGACCCCGGCGCGCCGCCGCAGTTCGTCCGCCGTTCCGACGGCCGGCTGGTCGGCGGCGTAGCGTCCGGACTGGCGGTCCACCTGGGCGTCCAGCCGCTGGCGGTTCGGGTCACGTTCGCGCTCCTTGCCGCGCTCGGCGGCTTCGGTGTCGTGCTCTACCTGGGCCTGTGGATCTTCACTCCGCTGGACCAGACGATGGCTCAGCAGGCAGCCGAGCAGGCACCGGCGGGCATCGCCGCCGCGACCCGGTCCGGCAAGCGCCGGCGCCGGCTGCGGGCGCCCCGGAAGGGTGACCTCGGTCAGCTGGCGGCCCTGGTCCTGCTCGGTGCGGGTGTCACGCTGCTGGTGCAGCAGACGCCGTTGGGCGTCAGCCCGACGGTCTTCGTGCCGCTGCTGCTTGCGGGGCTCGGCGTCGCACTGATCTGGCGAACTGCCGACGAGCAGGAGCGCCGGCAGATGACCGTACTCTCGCCGCGCGCACCCTGGCTGGCCCCGTTGGTCGGCAAGGGCGGAGCCGTGTCGGTGTTCCGGCTGGTCGCCGGGGCGGTCGTGATCGTCGCCGGCGTCGTGGCGTTCCTGGTCGGACAGGGCCAGCTGGAGGCCACCCTGGACAGCCTGCTGGGCGTGGGCGCCGTCGTCGTCGGCCTCGCCTTGATCCTGGGGCCGTGGCTCTGGCGGCTGTGGCGCGACCTCGAGTCCGAGCGACACGAGCGGATCGTCTCGCAGGAGCGCGCCGATGTGGCCGCGCACCTGCACGACTCCGTCCTTCAGACCCTCGCCCTGATCCGGACGCACGCGCACGACCCGCGCGAGGTGGTGCGGCTCGCGCGGGGCCAGGAGCGCGACCTGAGAAACTGGCTCTACGACGACCTCGCCGACGACGAATCCTCCTTCACGGCCGCGCTCAAGAAGGCCGCGGCGGAGGTGGAGGACTTCCACGGTGTGCCCGTCGAGGTCGTCACGGTCGGTGACACCGACATCGACGACCGGACCCGGGCCATGCTCAAGGCGGCGCGCGAGGCCGCCGTCAACGCGGCCAAGCACTCCGGGGCGGACAAGGTCGACATCTACGCCGAGGTCGAGGGCGACGACGTCGAGATGTTCGTCCGCGACCGCGGCAAGGGCTTCGACCTCGACTCGGTGCCGGAGGACCGGTTGGGCGTGCGACGCTCGGTCGTCGGCCGGATGGACCGGCACGGCGGCACCGCCGAGATCCGGTCCGCGCCCGGCGAGGGTACCGAGGTGCGGCTGTCGACGAGGAGGACAGGATGACCGAGCCGGACCCGACCGGACCGCGCGAGATCCGCGTGGTGCTGGTCGACGACCACGCCATGTTCCGGACCGGAGTGCGTGCCGAGCTCGGCACGTCCGTCTCCGTGGTCGGCGAGGCGGCCGACGCACAGGAGGCAATCCGGGTCGTCCTCGAGACACAACCGGATGTCGTGCTGCTCGACGTCCACCTTCCCGGAGGGGGCGGCGCGGAGGTGCTGCGACAGGTCCATCCGAAGGCGGCCGGGGTCAAGTTCCTGGCGTTGTCCGTGTCCGACGCCGCAGAGGACGTCATCGGCACGATCCGGGCCGGCGCCCGCGGCTACGTGACCAAGTCGATCACCGGTGACGAGCTGGTGGCGGCGATCGTCAGGGTGGCCGACGGCGATGCCGTCTTCTCGCCCCGGCTGGCCGGATTCGTTCTCGACGCGTTCGCGGGCTCCGAGCCGCCGAGTGTCGACGACGACCTCGACCGTCTCACCGGCCGCGAGCGTGAGGTCCTGCGGCTCATCGCCAGGGGCTACGCGTACAAGGAGATCGCCAAGGAGCTGTTCATCTCGGTCAAGACCGTCGAGACCCACGTGTCCGCCGTGCTGCGCAAGCTCCAGCTGTCGAACCGGTACGAGCTCACCCGCTGGGCCACCGACCGCCGCCTGGTCTGAGCGAGGTGCGGCGTCGCCCGCTGCAGGGCTCCGAAGCTCCGACTTGTGGCGGGTTTGACACGTCTCGGCGGCGTAGGAGGCGTTGCAAGCCCGCCACAAGTGCGAGAGAGCGTCGACCCCGGCGGTGCGCCACCTCGTCGGTAGGCTTCGGCGATGGAGGTCGTCTACAAGCTGCTGCTCGTCCTGCACTTCCTCGGGATGGCCTCGCTCGTGGGTGGCTGGCTGGTCCAGGTCCGGGCGCGTGGTGAGCGCTACGTCAACTCCGCAATGGTGCACGGAGTGCTCACCCAGCTCGTCACCGGAGTGGTGCTCGTCGGGTTGGCCGAGGGCGTGGACTCGCTCGACCGCGACCTCGACATGGCGAAGATGGGGGTCAAGCTGCTCGTCGCGCTCGTCGTCGCCGTGCTGTGCTGGGCGAACCGGCGCCGGCCCACGCTGCCCGACGGCCTCTTTCTGCTGGTCGGCCTGCTGTCGGTCGCCAACGTCGTCGTGGCCGTCTTCTGGACCTGACGACTCCTCGACCGACGCGTCCGCGTGTCGTGCACGCCTCCTAGACTCGATGACCGAGATGGGTGCCCTCTCCGACGACCTCCCCACGACGCTGACCGACCCGTCCGCGGGCGGCGGCGGGCGTCGCGGCACCGATCCGGAGTCGGTGTTGGAGGACCTCAACGAGCCTCAGCGGGAAGCCGTGACGCACGAGGGCACGCCACTGCTCATCGTCGCGGGCGCGGGATCGGGCAAGACCAGGGTGCTCACTCGCCGGATCGCCTACCTGCTCGCGGCCCGCGACGTGCATCCGGGCGCGGTGCTGGCCATCACGTTCACCAACAAGGCGGCGGGGGAGATGAAAGAGCGCGTCGCCTCGCTGGTGGGCCGCCGCGCCAACGCGATGTGGGTGTCGACGTTCCACTCGGCCTGCGTGCGCATCCTGCGCCGCGAGGCCAAGCGCTTCGGCTTCACGTCGTCGTTCACGATCTACGACCAGGCCGACTCGCAGCGCCTGATGACGCTCGTCTGCCGCGATCTCGACCTCGATCCCAAGCGCTACCCGCCGCGGCAGTTCAGTCACCAGGTGAGCAACCTCAAGAACGAGCTCATCGACTACGAGACCGCGCTGGCGCGGGCCGCGACCCACCACGAGAAGACGATCGCCGAGGCGTACGGGCATTACCAGCGCCGCCTGTCCGAGGCCAACGCGTTCGACTTCGACGACCTCATCATGACGACGGTGCACCTGGTGCAGGCCTTCCCCGAGGTCGCCGAGCACTACCGGCGGCGTTTCCGCCACGTCCTCGTCGACGAGTACCAGGACACCAACCACGCCCAGTACGTCCTGGTGCGCGAACTGGTCGGCACGCGGGAGCGTCGCACCGTCGACGGAGAGCTGGTCGGCAGTGCGTCGTCGACGCCGGAGGTACCACCGGCGGAGCTGTGCGTGGTGGGCGACGCCGACCAGTCCATCTATGCCTTCCGCGGTGCGACGATCCGCAACATCCTGCAGTTCGAGGCCGACTATCCCGACGCTCGGGTGATCCTCCTCGAGCAGAACTACCGGTCCACGCAGACCATCCTCACCGCGGCCAACGCGGTCATCTCGCGCAACCCGGATCGCAAGCCGAAGCGCCTGTGGACCGACAGCGGCGACGGCTCCAAGATCATCGGATATGTCGCCGACGACGAGCACGCGGAGGCCCAGTTCGTCGCGGAGGAGATCGACCGCCTCGGCGACGACGGATTGGCCAAGCCCGGCGACGTCGCCGTGTTCTACCGGACGAACGCCCAGTCCCGGGTGCTCGAGGAGGTGTTCATCCGGGTCGGCCTGCCGTACCGGGTGGTCGGCGGAGTGCGGTTCTACGAGCGCCGCGAGGTCCGCGACGCGCTGGCCTACCTGCGCGCGCTCGCCAACCCCGACGACTCCGTCTCCTTGCGCCGCATTCTCAACATCCCCCGCCGGGGCATCGGCGACCGAGCCGAGGCCGCAGTCGAGGCCATGGCCCAGCGCGACGGCGTCACGTTCTGGCAGGCGCTACGCGACGCGGCGAACGCGCCGGGCATCGTGACCCGGTCGGTTCGGTGCGTCGAGTCGTTCGTCGCGATGATCGACGAGCTCCGCGCGATCGTCGCCGACGGCGCTCCACCTGCCGCGGTCCTCGAGGCCGTGCTCGATCGGACCGGCTACCTGGCCGAGCTCACCGCCTCGGACGACCCGCAGGACGAGACCAGGGCCGACAACCTGCGCGAGCTGGTGGCGGTGGCCGGCGAGTTCGTGCCCGCCGCCGACGTCTCCACGGCCGACGGCGGCCTGCTCACCGCGTTCCTCGAGCAGGTCAGCCTGGTGGCCGACGCCGACGACATCCCCGAAGGGGACGGTACCGATCTCGCGCCGGACGGCGGAGGCACCGGCGGCATCGTGACGCTGATGACCCTGCACACGGCCAAGGGCCTCGAGTTCCCGGTGGTGTTCCTCACCGGGCTCGAGGACGGCGTGTTCCCCCATCAGCGATCTCTCACCGAACCCCGCGAGCTCGAAGAGGAGCGACGCCTGGCGTACGTCGGCATCACCCGGGCCCGCGAGCGGCTCTACCTGTCCCGGGCCGTCGTCCGCAGTGCCTGGGGCGCGCCCAGTCACAACCCGGCGTCCCGGTTCCTCGACGAGATCCCGGCCGAGCTGGTCGACTGGCGGCGGACCGAGGCCGACCAGACGCGATGGCGGGCGGGCGGAAGCGCTGCGCGCGCGTCCACCCGCCCGGGCGCTCGTAGCGCCCGCCCGCCGGAGCGCCGGATACCTGCCCTGTCCGCCGGCGACCGGGTCACGCACGACGCGTTCGGCCTGGGCACCGTGGTCGCCACCTCTGGCTCGGGCGAGCACGCCCAGGCCACGGTCGACTTCGGCGACTCCGGCCTGAAGACACTTCTCCTGCGCTACGCGCCGGTCCAGAAGCTCTAGCCACAGGTCTTGCTTGCCGGTCAGCGTCCTGTTCAGCCGGTCTGCAGGTCGACGTAGATCACGTGGTACAACCCGTCGGAGTCGTCGGGCTTCGTCAGTTCGCCGGCACGGACCAGTAGCACCTGGTCACTGTCGGGAGCCACCTGGATCCCCAGCCCGTAGGTCACGTGTCCCTCGAAGTCACCGGCAGAGTCATAGCTCTTCAGGTTCGTGAAGCCGATGCTCGTGTCCGGTGCCGTCTGGACCGTAGACGCGCCGGCATCGTCGTGAGCCTGTGCATTGACGAACCCCACGCGCAGGAACGCGTTGCCCTGCAACGAGATCGGCGTACCTGTGCCCTCCCCGAGCACCGACCTCACGTACTGCAGGTTGTACTCCGGGAACCCACCCCGGAAGTAGAAGGAGATCCGCTGGAAGGGCGTGTCCCCCTCCGGGTGGTCGCCGACATAGATGGCGGCGAGGTGGGGCACCGGCATCTCCGCTGGGTGCCCGATCGTGACCTGGTCCGACGGAACGGCCCAGTCGTAGCTCACGCGGTGCGCCACCTCCGGGGTCGTCGGCTCGTCCGCCGGGGGCGCGGCCGGCGCCTCAGTCGACTCGGCGTCATCGGCGGACGTCGCCGCAGGCGCCATAGCCGGACGAGTCACGCCGTCCTCTGCTGGTGGGCCGGCGTCGGGCGAGCCAGTTTCTGCGCATCCCCCTACTGCCAGTGCACCCGCGAGAAGCGCGGCGGTACCGAGAACGAGCCTCGGTGCGCGGTGTCGTCTCATCGTGGTCCCCCTCGTTACGGGTGTCGGTGGACCGACACACCATGAAGACGCGCCAGGCGCCGCACGGTTTACCGGCTGGACTACCACGCTCGGGCGGCTCGGGATCGGTACCGGGGCCGTCCCAGGATCCGAGGTGTCGGGCCGCCGCCCTTCTCGTCGCCAGTACCATCACGTCGTCTTCGGCCCCGGCGCCGTCCACCCGACTGAAACGGAAGCCGCTCGTGATCCGGACACTGGACGACCTCCCCGACGGAGTCATCGGCTTCGAAGCCGACGGCGAGATCCATGCAGAGGACTACACGACCGTCCTCATACCGGCGGTGGAACGGCAACTCGCCGAAGGACACGACATCCGCATGGTCCTGGTGTTCCCGGCCTTCGGCGGGGTTTCCGCGGGTGCCAGCTGGCAGGACCTCAAGATGGGCGTCGAGCACTTCACCCACTGGAAGAAGATCGCTCTCGTCACCGACGTCGAGTGGATGATCCACCTGGCCCAACTCTTCGGCTGGATGACCCCTGGTGAGCTCAAGCGCTTCCCACTCGACGAGCGCGACGCCGCTGTCGCCTGGGCGGCGGCCGACTGAGCCTTGCCCAGGCGTGCGGTCGACGGCTCCACGACTGACCTCGGGCGCTTCGGGGTCTACGCCATTGCGTCTCAGGATCCGAGACGCAGGTTACGGCCGCCTGGGCGGTGGCATCAAGATCGTGTCCCATTCGTCGACCGTGACGGACGAGGAGGTCTCGTGGCGACGACGGGTCGGGTGCTGCTGGTGGGGAAGCGTGCACAGGTCCTCGACCGGCTCGCCGACGCACTTCGCGCCGAAGGCCTTCAGGTCCGGCAGGAGACCGACCTCGACCGGATACGCACCCACGTCGACGTCAGCACGGTCGACGTTCTCGCCCTGGGCAGGGCGGTCACGGGTGCGCGCCGGGAGGAGCTGGTCGCCGCGCTCCGGGCACGGAACCCGGCCCTGCGCGTCGTCGACGGGCTCGCGCCGATCACGCCGCTGCTGGTGGCCCAGATCCAGGAGGCGTTGACCGCACCCGGCATGGAGTCCCGGATCGTCGCCGCTGCCGGCGTGGAGGTGTCCGACCGGTCGGTCGCCATCTCGCTACGACGCCCGGCCGACGTCACGGTGGTCTACCACCGCCTCGACTCCCTCTACCGCGCGCACGAGCAACTGCTCCACAGCGGTCCGCTCGGTCGCGGGCACCACTGGTTCCCGGTGAAAGGCACCGTGACGCGGGGCGAGCGCTTCCTCGTCGTCCGCGCGGATCGCCAGACCACTGTCCATCAGCTCGTGTAGCGCAGGGGAGTGGCCGACGTCACGCGGCCCGGACTCCGCCGGCTCACTACCGTGTGCGGCATGAACGCTGACGGGGCCCGCACAGAGTCCGGCCTGCCCTTCGAGCCCGTCTACGGACCGGAGGCGCTGTCAGGCTGGGACCCCGAGGACAGCCTCGGCCGACCTGGCGCGTTCCCGTTCACCCGTGGCGTCTACCCGACCATGTACACCGGCCGGCCCTGGACGATGCGGCAGTACGCAGGCTTCGGTACTGCGACGGAGTCGAACCGGCGCTATCACCAGCTCGTGGCGGCCGGCACCGGCGGCCTGTCCGTCGCATTCGACCTGCCGACGCAGATGGGTTACGACTCCGACGCGCCCGTCGCGCACGGCGAGGTCGGCAAGGTCGGAGTGGCCATCGACTCGCTGGAGGACATGCAGACCCTGTTCGACGGCATCCCGCTCGAACGGGTCTCGACCTCGATGACGATCAACGCCCCGGCGGCGCTGCTGCTCCTGCTCTACCAGCTCGTGGGCGAAGAGCACGGTATCTCGCCGGAAGAGCTGACCGGGACGACGCAGAACGACGTGCTCAAGGAGTACATCGCTCGCGGCACCTACATCTACCCGCCGGTGGAGTCGCTTCGCCTGATCAGCGACGTCTTCGCGTACTGCCGACGGGAGATGCCGCGGTGGAACACGATCTCGATCTCGGGCTACCACATGGCCGAGGCGGGAGCGACGCCGGTGCAGGAGGTGGCGTTCACCCTCGCGAACGCCCGCGAGTACGTCCGCGCGGCGCTGTCGGCCGGGCTGGCCGTCGATGAGTTCGCCCCTCGACTGTCCTTCTTCTTCGTCTCCCGCACGACGCTCCTGGAGGAGGTGGCGAAGTTCCGCGCCGCACGCCGGATCTGGTCGCGGGTCATGCGCGACGAGTTCGGAGCGAGGGATCCGCGCTCGCAGATGCTGCGCTTCCACACCCAGACCGCCGGGGTCCAGTTGACCGCGCAGCAGCCCGAGGTCAACCTGGTGCGGGTCGCCGTCCAGGGGCTGGCTGCGGTCCTCGGCGGGACCCAGTCGCTGCACACCAACTCCTTCGACGAGGCGATCGCCCTTCCCACCGAGAAGGCGGCCCGGCTGGCCGTCCGGACCCAACAGGTGCTGGCGTACGAGACCGACGT
>JBOGDU010000163.1:0-7195 GCA_050743145.1 Jiangellaceae bacterium
GGCCTGGCCAGGCGCCGTCGTACAAGGTCGGAGAGCGGATCTGGCTGGCCGCGCGCGACGACGCGCGGGCCCGCAAGGGCGACGCCTTCGACCTCAGGGAGTTCCACCGGGCCGCGCTCGACCTGGGCGCTCTCGGCCTCGACCCCCTTCGCGACGCCCTCGGCCGCCTCTGACAGCGCCCGGACGGTCGTAGGCCCCGTCCATGGCCGCAGCATGGACAACTGCCTTTGCATTGCACACAAATACGCACCGAGGATCCGCCTCGCGCTACGCGGTGGCGCCGATGCTGCGTCGGTGTGCGCAATGCAAAGGCGGAACAGATGGCCGCATGTACGGCCAAGGCGATCGGCCCGAATGGGTGACTACGGCGGACTAGGCTGCGCACGGTGACCCGGCTGGTCCTCGCGTCGGCGTCGCCGGGCCGCCTGGCTACGCTGCGCCGGGCAGGTGTCGAGCCGCTGGTGCAGGTGTCTGGTGTGGACGAGGATTTCGTCCTCGCGACCGCACCGGGTGCGACCGAACCCGCCGATGTCGCGCTGCTGCTGGCCCGGGCGAAGGCCGAGGCAGTCGCACCGACGGTCGAGGACGCCGTCGTGGTCGGCTGCGACTCGGTGCTGGAACTCGACGGAGCGGTCCACGGCAAACCGCGGGATGCTGCTCAGGCGACGGCGCGGTGGCGGGCGATGCGGGGACGCTGTGGGGTCCTGCACTCCGGACACTGGGTCGTCGACCGCCGTCATGCCGGAGGTCACGCCGCAACCGGCGCCGTCGCCTCGACGACGGTCCACTTCGCCGACGTCACCGACGACGAGATCAGCGCCTACGTGGCGACCGGCGAGCCTTTGCAGGTCGCGGGCGGATTCACCATCGACGGGCTCGGCGGAGCCTTCGTCGAGTGGATCGAGGGCGACCACCACAACGTCGTCGGGCTGTCGCTGCCGCTGTTGCGCCGACTGCTGGCCGACCTCGGCGTCCGCTGGACCGACCTCTGGTCGTGAACCCGGAGCCGTGAGCGTCCGCTCGTCCACAAGCCGCTCTCGACCACCACGACGGCTCCGCGCGGCGTCCTAGGATCGGACTCACCGAAGGGAGCCCCTCGCGAGATGACCGACGCGCAGACCTGGACGGCCCTCGGCGGCTTCCTGGCCGTCTTCGCCGCCATGTCCGGCCTGTTGCTGCGCGTCGTCGGAAGCGAGATCCGTGGTGTCCGATCCGAGACGAACGGCCTGCGATCGGAGATGAACGCCCGTTTCGATGCCGTCGACCAGCGATTCAACGCTATCGACCGGAGGCTCGACGGCCTCGACCGTGACGTTCAGATGCTCACCCGGCGGGTGTTCGGCATCGACGAGGGTCACGCTCAGTAGCGGATGACGACCAGCCTGTCGGTGGCGGACTCCGGGGCCCACACCTCGCCATCGCGGCCCAGCATCTGGCGGACCTCACCGGGCTGACCGGGGTTCGGGAACTCGATGAACTCCTCGGTCTCCGGGTCGAACCGAACGATCTGGTTGCCACCGAAGTCGGTGAGCCACACGGTGTCGCGTTCGTCGACGTACACGGAGTACGCCTGCGGATCGTCGCCGGGCAGCTTCCATTCGCGCCACTCGCCGGCCGCCGGGTCGTACCGGCCGACCTGGCCGGCGTTCCATTCGCTGATCCACAGCCGGCCCCGCGAATCGGACCAGACCCGACGGGCGCCCTGGTCGGCGGTCGGCGGCTCGAGCACGGTGGCCTCGTCCGTGTCGAGGTCGACGCGCGCGAGGTAGCTGCCTGCGAGCGAGACGAAGTAGACATCGCCGGCCGGTGTGGCGGCGATGCCGTAGGGCCCGCGTCCGCCAGGCGCGTCGAAGACGGCCATCTGGCCGCTCGCGGGCTCCAGCCGGCCGTAGACACCGTTCTGGCCGGTGAACCAGATCCGTCCGCGACCGTCGAACGCCGCCGTGTTCAGGTTGGCGTCGGGGCGGTCGTCAGGCAGCGGGAACACCTCGACGGCGTCGGTCGCGGGATCGATCCGGACGATCGCGTTCAGGCCGCCGTCGGTGACCCACGCAGCGCCGTCCGGGCCGACGATCACCCCGTGCGGGTGCGAGCCCTGTCCCAGATCGACGTGACGCGTGTCGCCCGTGGCCGGGTCGAGGTGTCCGAGCTCGCCCGAGCGCTGCGCCGTGTACCAGACGCCACCGTCCGCGGCGGGAGCCACATCATGTGGACCGCTGCCCCCGGGCACGTCGTAGACCTGCATCTCCGGTTCGAAGGGAAGCGGGGCTGGCGAGGGCTGCGCTGTGGACGTCGGCGCCACCGTCGACGGACTCTCGGGTCCCGCCGTCGCAGGTGGTCGCGCGACCGGGTCATCTCCGGAACAGGCCCCCACCAGCGCAGCCGCGAGCGCAGCGGCGACCATTGTGCGGACGCACCTGATGAGCATGCGGGTCGCTCCTGTCGTGGACGTGGAGCGGCGTCCACGGAATTCTACGGCTGCCTCGTCGATGCCGACTCGGCCTGCGCCTCCGGCACCCCGACGCAGCGCGCTCAGACCGGAGGCACGCCGTGGCGTCGCTCGGAGAAGCCGCGGTCCTTGGTCGCGGCCGCAGCCAGCCGGGCGATCAGCTCCTCGCGTAGGTGCTCCGGCTCGACGACGGCGTCGATGACCAGATCGGATGCGAGCCGCAGGATGTCGATGTCGGCCTCGTACTCGTCACGCAGGGTGTCGACGTAGGCGGCCCGTTCGGTCTCGTCGGCGATGGCGGCGATCTTGTTGAAGAACACCGCGTTGACGGCCGCCTCCGGACCCATCACCGCGATCTTCGCCGTCGGCAGGGCCAGACACGCGTCGGGTCCGAAGCCCGGACCGCACATCGCATAGAGCCCGGCGCCGTACGCCTTGCGAACGATCACCGACACGGTCGGGACGGTCGCCTCGGACACGGCCGTGATCATCTTCGCGCCGTGCCGGATGATTCCCTGCCGTTCGACCGCAGAGCCGATCATGAAGCCGGGCACGTCGGCGAGGTAGACCAGCGGGATGTTGAACGCGTCGCACAGCCAGATGAACCGCGCCGCCTTGTCCGCCGAGTCGACGAACAGGACGCCGCCCTTGACTGCGGGCTGGTTGGCGACTACGCCGACGACCTGACCCGAGAGCAACGCGAAGCCGGTGACCAGTTCGGCCGCGAACATGGGCTTGAGCTCGAAGAACGACCCGTCGTCGACCAGCGCCTCGACCACGCCGCGGATGTCGTATCCCGCCGACTCGTCCGCCGGCACCAGGTCGCGTGTGAACGGGCGGGACGGCGCGGCCGCCGGGTACGAGGGTGGCAACGCCCGCCATGATCCAGGGAGGTAGGAGAAGTAGGCCTTCGCCAGTTCGATCGCCTCGGTGTCGTCCGCCGCGAGGTTGTCTCCGCACCCGGACACGCTGACGTGCATGCGCGCGCCGCCCATCTCCTCCAGCGTGACCTTCTCGCCGACGACCATCTCGGCCATCCGCGGTGAGCCCAGGTACATCGACGCGTTGCCCTCGACCATGATCACCACGTCGCAGAACGACGGGATATAGGCTCCGCCCGCGGCGCTCGGGCCGAACAGGCAGCAGATCTGCGGCACCTTGCCCGACAGCGCAACCTGGTTGTGGAAGATCCGGCCCGCGCCCCGACGGCCCGGGAACAGGTCGACCTGGTCGGTGATCCGCGCGCCCGCACTGTCGATGAACCAGAACACCGGCAGCTCGTCGCGCAGCCCGACCTCGGTGGTACGGACGATCTTCTCGACGGTCCGGGCACCCCACGAGCCGGCCTTGACGGTGGGGTCGTTCGCCACGACGAGCGCAGGGCGGCCGTCGACGAGACCACGGCCGGTGACGACGCCGTCGGCCGGGAGCCCGGCCGCCCGCGCGTTGGCCAGTTGACCGTCTTCCACGAAGGTGCCGTCGTCGAAAAGCAGCGCCAGGCGGTCGCGGACGTAGAGCTTGTTCTGGGAGGCGAGCTTGGCTGCCGCCTGCGCCGGCGGCGCCAGCGTCGCCTCGCGAGCGGCGGCGACATCCTTGAAGTGGTCGTGGGTGGCCACGGCGCCGAACCTACTCGACGGGAAGGCCGAGGCTGCGGGCGATGAGCAGGCGCTGGACCTCGCTGGTGCCCTCACCGATCTCGAGGATCTTCGCGTCGCGGTAGAACCGCGCAACGGGGTACTCCTCCATGAAGCCGTAGCCGCCGTGCACCTGGGTGGCGATGCGCGTGGCGGTGACGGCGGCCTCGGTGGCGTAGAGCTTGGCAACCGATGCCGCCTGCTTGACCTCCGCACGCGGCCGGCCGACGTCGCGCAGGGCGGCCGCCCGGTAGACCAGCAGCCGTGCGGCGTCGGCCATGACCTTGATGTCGGCGATCTGGAACGCGACGCCCTGCTTGCGCCCGATGGGGACGCCGAAGGCAGTGCGCTCGCCGGCGTACGCGACCGACTGCTCCAGCATGGCCCGCACGCAGCCGAGCGCCAATGCGGCGATGGCGATGCGCCCGTCGTCGAGCGTGGCGAGGAACTGTGCGAAGCCCTTGCCCCGCTCGCCCAGCAGGTGGTCCTCCGGTACGCGGCAGCCGCTGAACGTCAGCGGATGGGTGTCCGACGCGTGCCAGCCCAGCTTGTCGTAGGCCGGCTCGACGGTGAAGCCAGTGGTTCCCGCGGGCACGATGATCGCCGAGACCTCGGCGAGTCCGTCCGCGGCCGTGCCGGTGCGCGCCGTCACGGTGACGCACGAGGTGATCTCGGTACCCGAGTTGGTGATGAACTGCTTGGCCCCGTCGATCACCCACTCGCCGTCGTCGAGAACGGCTCTGGTCGCCGTGGCACCCGCGTCCGAGCCTGATGCGGGCTCGGTGAGCCCGAAGCCGGCCAGCGCCCGGCCAGTGGCGAGGTCGGGCAGCCAGCGCTGTTTCTGATCCTCGCTTCCGTAGGCGAGGATCGGGTTGATGCCCAGACCGACTGCCCCTTCGACCGTGATGCCGAGCGACTGGTCGACCCGGCCGATCTCCTCGATCGCCACGCAAAGGCTGGTGAAGTCGCCACCGCTGCCCCCGTACTCCTCCGGCGTGGTGAGACCGAAGACGCCGAGGTCGCCCAGTTGCCGCACGACCTCGACGGGGAAGTGGTGCTCGCGGTCCCAGCCGGCGGAGTAGGGCGCGATCTCGGCGTCGGCGAACTCGCGGACGACCTTGCCGAAGGTCTCGTGCTCAGCGCTGAGCTCGAAGGCCATGACGGACGCCCTTCCCGGAGGGAGCAGACTTACGTTAACGTAAACGTAAGTCACGACGCATCGATGGGCAAGTGGCTCACGTCGGCGGCGAGCACTCCCCCATGATCATGTCGAGTTTGCCGCCGAATCGGCCGGCCAACTCGACATGATCATGGGAAGGCGAACCCCGTGCCGATCGACAGGCGGAGCTGGACGATCACCGAACTCGCCGACGAGTTCGGCGTCACCCTGCGGACGCTGCGCTTCTACGAGGAGCACGGCCTGCTGGCACCCGAGCGGCGAGGCACTCGGCGCGTCTTTCGGACCGGTGACCGGGTCCGCCTCGAGCTCGTCCTCCGGGGCAAGCGCCTCGGCTTTCCCCTGGAGGAAATCAAGAGGATCGTCGGCATGTACGACACCGAGCCCGGCGAATCCGGCCAGCTCACATACCTGCTCGACCAGATCGCCGTCCGCCGCACTGAGCTCGAACAGCGGCGCGCTGACATCGAGCGGACTCTCGGCGAGCTCGACGCACTGGAGCGCCGCTGCCGTGACGACCTGGCGCGGCTAGGCTCCCCGGCAGCCGATGGAGGAGTACGGGCGTGACCATCACGAAGGTGCTCATCGCCAACCGTGGCGAGATCGCGGTGCGAGTGGCGCGGGCCTGCCGTGACAACGGAATCGCCAGCGTCGCCGTCTACGCAAACGCCGATCGCGACGCACTGCACGTCCGGATGGCGGACGAGGCCTACGCCCTTCACGGAGAGACCAGCGCAGAGACCTACCTCGTCATCGACAAGCTGCTCGACGTCGCCGCCCGGGCCGGGGCAGACGCCGTCCACCCGGGCTATGGGTTCCTGGCCGAGAACGCGTCCTTCGCCCAGGCCGTCATCGACGGCGGGCTGGTCTGGATCGGCCCGCCGCCCGCGGCCATCGAGGCGTTGGGTGACAAGGTCAGCGCGCGCCACATCGCACAGCGCGCCGGCGCCCCCCTGGTCGCCGGCACCCCTGATCCGGTCGCCGACGCCGACGCCGTGGTCGCCTTCGCCGACGAACACGGCCTGCCGGTCGCCATCAAGGCCGCGTTCGGCGGCGGCGGCCGCGGCCTCAAGGTGGCGCGGACGCGGGAGGAGATCCCGGAGTCGTTCGAGTCCGCAGTCCGCGAAGCGGTGGCGGCCTTCGGTCGCGGCGAGTGTTTCGTCGAGCGTTACCTCGATCGGCCCCGCCACGTCGAGACACAGTGCCTGGCCGACCAGCACGGATCCGTGGTCGTGGTCTCGACCAGGGACTGTTCGCTGCAACGCCGCCACCAGAAGCTCGTCGAGGAAGCGCCGGCGCCGTTCCTGTCCGACGAGCAGAACGCCCAGCTCTATGCGTCGTCCAAGGCGATCCTGAAGGAGGCGGGCTACGTCGGTGCCGGCACCTGCGAGTTCCTGGTGGGGCAGGACGGCACGATCTCGTTCCTCGAGGTCAACACGCGGCTGCAGGTCGAGCACCCGGTCACCGAGGAGGTCACCGGCATCGACCTCGTACGCGAGATGATCCGCATCGCCGACGGCCAGGCACTCGGTTACGACGATCCCACGGTCCGCGGCCATGCCATCGAGTTCCGGATCAATGGCGAGGACCCCGGGCGGAACTTCCTGCCGACGCCGGGACCGGTGACCGTGTTCCGGCCGCCGAGCGGGCCCGGCGTCCGGGTCGACGCTGGCGTCGAGCAGGGCAGCGTCGTCAGCCAGAACTTCGACTCCCTGCTGGCCAAGCTCGTGGTGACGGGCGCGACCCGCGCCCAGGCCGTCGAGCGGTCGCGCCGTGCCCTCGCGGAGTTCGACGTGGAGGGGCTCGCCACGGCGATCCCGTTCCACCGGGCCGTTCTCGACGACCCCGCGTTCGCTCCGGCCGACCCTGCGGATCCGTTCTCCGTACACACCCGCTGGATCGAGACCGAGTTCGACAACCGGATCGAGCCCCACG
>JBOGDU010000164.1:0-2924 GCA_050743145.1 Jiangellaceae bacterium
GGGCTCGCTGCCCCGCCCACGTTGTCCCAGTAGACGATGCCGCTGTGCCCGTCACCTGTCGCGAGCGCCGCCGCCGACAGCCCGCTGACCAACGAGCCGTTGGTGAGGAAGTTGGCACCGTTGACGCCCGCACCTATATAGCCGCCACCGTCGGCGAAGAACGCTTGCAGCCGAGCCCGCGCGGTGGCGTTGGCCGCGGATGGGTAGTTGCCGGTGTTCCAGATGACCTCGTAGTTCGGCAGCGGATCTTCTGGGGCCGCGTTCAGTGCACCTGTCGACATGAAGTCCGGTGTGAAGTCAAGGTTCTGTAGCGACCACACGTCCTGGTTGAGTGCACCGGTCAGAACGAGGATGCGCGGCATGCGATCGATCGGCTCGGTCGGCGGAGCCGATGTCCCCACCCGGTGGAACCACACGTCGTTTGCGCGGCCGATCGAGGCGAGCCGGACCTTCGTCGCCGAATCAGCGGCGAAGATGGCGCTTCCGGTCGGCAAGGTGGCGCCGCCTGCGGAGCTGAACGGCGCCAGAGCAAGCTCGGCGGTGAGCCCATCGTCCATCAGTGCGTTGAGTGTGCGCACCGCTGTCGGTGAGTCGATCTCCAGCGCGTAGCCCGTGGCCGTCCCGGGCTCGACGCCGCCGAGCAGGTGGCTGGCCTTGAGGATCCGGTTGGCATTCGGCGTGAACGTCGCGTCTCGCGGAACCCGAACCACGTCGGCGCCCCAGAGGTAGCCGTGGCTCCACGCCGCCGGAGGCGCGTACAGAATGCTGATGTCCGCCGAGATGTCGGCACCGATGCCGAGGGCGGTGTCCGCGAGGCCACGGTGCGCCTGGGTCATGAACACGACGTACGAACCCTTGGCATACGTCACGCCGTCGAACGTGTACGACTGCTTCAGCTCATGGACGACGATGCCGTTGAGGAGCAGCCAGTCGACCAGGCGGTTGGCCTCGGGCTCGCTGCGCTGGTCCGGGCCCATCGGGACGACGTACGCAGTCGGGAACTCCTCCATCCAGTTGTTGTCGACGTCGAACGGCGGCTCGCAGCAGGGCGGGCGGGGCGCGTTGGTCACGCCACGGCGGTAGCGCTCGAGCTCGTCGTATAGCAACTCGTTCCGGTTCTCGAGATCGAAGAGCAGGCTCGACCACACCACGCTCTCCTGGACGATCCGGGATCCCAGCCGTCCGAATGCTGCCGGCGTCGTGCCGGGGAGCGCGCAGTCGTCGTCGGTCTGGTTGCACATCTCGACCGTCGACCCGTTCAGCCCGACGTGCTGCGCGTACATCGGCGTGTAGAACGGACCCCAGTCGTCCCAGCCCTCGGCCGTGGCCGGGCCGGGCGGCTGACCGTCGGGGCAGATTCCGCTCGGCGGCGCGGAGTTGCCGTCGGAGCACCAGTCGTTGATCGGCCGGGTGACGTCGAAGTTGAGAGCCGCCAAGGCAGCCTCGTTGGCGTCGATGCGCGGCTGGTTCCACTTGAGCCACAGGTCGTAGTCGATACTCGGGTTGTGCGGCTTCGTCGTCGCCTCGATGAGCGTCGGCGTCACGTAGCCGTGCAGGTCGAGGACCTCCGGCGGCAACCATTTCTGCATCACCGCCACCGAGGCACGGGTCTCGGTCTGCGACTGCGTCATGAAGTCGCGGTTCAGGTCGAAGCCGTTGCCGTTGGCGCGAGTACCGGCGACCCTCCCGTCCGGGTTCTGGATCACGTTGAACAACAGGATCGTGTGGTCCAGGACGGCGTCGACCTCGGGGTCAGTCCCGTATGGCGTCGTTGCGAGTTTATCGAGCGTCTCGAAGATCGCATCGACCCCCTCGTACTCGTTGCCGTGAATGGCGCCCTGGATGTAGAGCGGGACCTTCACGTCGTCCCCGTAGGACTCGAGCAGATCTTGGCCACGCACCGGGTCGGTGAGCGCAACCTTCCGCACCTGCTGCCAGGCCTGGAAGTCTTTCCTCTGCTGCACGGTGTCCAGCGCGTTGACGGTGACGAGGAACTGGTCACGTCCCAACGCCGACTGGCCCATGACCTCGAGGCTCATCCGTCCTTGGCTCGACGCCACGATGTCCTCGAGCGTGCACCGGATCGCGTAGTAGGGGATGTGCGGGAAGCTGCCGGGTGGGTCACTCGGGTCGGTACCGTCGGGCAGGTTCTCCGCCGCATCGGGCACCGGCTCACCGCACCACGGTGGCTCGACCACTGCCTGGGCCGGCGACACCACCAGAGCCGAGATCATCACGGATAGGAATGCGACCAGTACCGTCGCGAACCTGCGTGCCATCGACAATCACCCCTCGCGCCGGACGACTCGGGTTCGCCGCGACTCAGGCCCCCACCTCGGTCACGCACCCGTGGGCTTCGTACCGCAGTGGATCACTGCGTGTCAATGCTCGTGACCGGCCCTGCCAAGTGCATTCGGACCCACTGACCCGATGATCTGACAGGCTGTGTCGATGTGGCGAGTCAGGCCCGGGCGTGAGGAGGGCCATCGTGGCCAAGCTGATCTATTCGGCGATCACGTCGCTCGACGGCTACGTGGCGGACGAGGACGGCAACTTCGACTGGGCTGAGCCGGACGCGGAGGTGCACACCTTCATCAACGACCTCCAGCGGCCGATCGGCACCTACCTGTACGGGCGCCGGATCTATGAGGTGATGGTGGGCTGGGAGACCGACCAGATCCTCCCCGATCAATCGCCGATCATGCGGGACTTCGCGGAGATTTGGCAGGCGGCCGACAAGATCGTGTACTCCACGACGCTGGAGACGCCCTCCAGCGCCAGGACGCGGATCGAGCGGGACTTCGACCCGGACGCGGTCCGGCAGATGAAAGCGGCAGCCGAACGCGACATCGCCGTTGCCGGTCCCGAGCTGGCCGCCCAGGCGATCAAGGCCGGGTTGGTCGACGAGTACCACCTGTTCGTCG
>JBOGDU010000165.1:0-5829 GCA_050743145.1 Jiangellaceae bacterium
GCCGTCCACAGGTATTGCTCCGTTTCGGCTACGGGCCGCACGCTGCGCCCACGCCGCGCCGCGAGGTCGGCGACGTGCTCGTGGCCGAACCGCCGACTCTGACACTGACCGATTCCGCCACTCGACACGGAGGCTGACATGAAAGCGCTCGTCTACCATGGTCCAGGCCGAAGGTCCTGGGAGGACGTGCCGGATCCCGTGATCCAGGACCCCGAGGACGCCGTCGTGCGCGTCGACGCGGTCACCATCTGCGGAACCGACCTGCACATCCTCAAGGGGGACGTGCCCACCGCCGAGACGCCGCGGATTCTCGGCCACGAAGCCGTCGGCACTGTGCGGGGTCGGCGCCGGCGTCCGCAGGGTTCACGCGGGCGACCGCGTCCTGGTCTCGTGCATCAGCTCGTGCGGCCGGTGCCGCTACTGCCGCGAGGCGAGGTACGGGCAGTGCCTCGGCGGCGGCGGGTGGATCCTCGGTCACCGCATCGACGGAACCCAGGCCGAGTACGTGCGGGTTCCGTTCGCGGACACCTCGACGCACGCACTGCCGGACTCCGTCAGCGACGAGTCGGCGCTCATGCTCGCCGACATCCTGCCAACCTCGTACGAGGTGGGCGTCACGTCGGGCACCGTCCGACCGGGTGACGTGGTCGCGATCGTCGGTGCCGGCCCGATCGGCCTCGCCGCCGTGATCACCGCCCGGCTGCTGACGCCGTCGGCAATGGTCGTGGTGGACTCGGCTCCGGCGCGTCGCGACGCCGCCAAGCGCTTCGGTGCCGACGCCGCGCTTGACCCGGCAGACGACGTCCTCGGCGCGCTGAAGGAGCTGACCGACGGTCTGGGTGCCGACGTCGCCATCGAGGCCGTCGGTATTCCGGAGACCTTCGAGATGTGCACCAACCTCGTCCGCCCGGGTGGTCACGTCGCCAACGTCGGCGTGCACGGCGGTCCCGCGACGCTCCACCTGGAGTCGTTGTGGATCCGCGACATCACGGTGACGACGGGCCTGGTCGACACGTACACGACGCCGACGCTGCTGCGTATGCTGGCCAGCCGGCGGCTCGATGTCGACGGCCTGGTGACCCACCGGTATGGCATCCACGAGATGCAGGACGCCTACGACACCTTCTCGCGGCCGGCCGACACCGGCGCACTGAAAGTGGCCCTCTACCGGAGCTGAGACCCAACGCGGTCATCAGTTCCTGCCGATGTCGTCGTCCCGCTCCGGTACGCCACCGTCGCCGGATGGCGGGACGGCAGCATTTCAGGGTCTCTCGATCAGTGGCGGTGGTGCCGAAGGCCGTTCGCGAGGTCATCGTCGAGCACCGCTACGGTCGCAAGCTGCTCACGGTAGCCACCGAGCTCGTCGGTGAGGACGTGAACCTCGACGTGGTCTCGGGCCATCGTCGCCGTGGCCTCGACGGCACCGACGACGCGTTGCACCGCCGGGTACAAGACACGTTCCTCGGCCTGCGCATGTGGGATCAGCTGATAGGCGAGAAACTCGTACGAGGCGTCGATCAACGCTCTCAGCTCGGCGGGATCGGCGTGGCCCACCGCGTCTCCCGCATTGCGCAGGGCATCGATGTACGGAGCCAGTTCGGCATGTTCATCACGCAGCGGTTGAGTGATTGTCATGGCAACTCCTTCCTGCTCAGGGTGTCCTCCCCGGGAACACCTTGATGCCCACCGTAGGAACGTGTCGTCTCCTCTCCTACGGCCAAAGGTCCCGTCTGCACTTCGTCCCCGTCGCCGGCCACGTTCTCAGCTCCTGCAACGATTCATCCGACCGTAGTGGGGTGACGGGTGACCCGTATGGGCGCGCCGCTGGCATGGTCCGCCGCATCGGTGCTTCACTTCCTATGACGGAGCGATCATGACCGCACCCGACCATCCGAGGAGGGCGAAGCCATGGCTGAGAGCCCAGTCACCCTTGACGCACGTCTGGACGAGCCCCTGTCACGCTGGCTCTGGCTGGTGAAGTGGCTGCTGGCGATCCCGCACTTCATCATCTTGATCTTCTTGTGGATCGCGTTCGTCGTCGTGACGATCATTGCGTTCTTCGCGATCCTGTTCACGGCGCGATACCCACGTGGTCTCTTCGACTTCAACGTCGGCGTGATGCGCTGGACCTGGCGGGTGGGCTATTACACCTACGATGCGCTCGGCACCGACAAGTACCCGCCGTTCGCCCTCGCCGACGACCCCGACTACCCGGCCCGGCTGGATGTGCGCTACCCGGAGTCGTTGTCCCGCGGGCTGGTGCTGGTCAAGTGGTGGCTACTCGCGATTCCGCAGTACGTGATCGTCGCCTTGTTCGTCGGCGGCGCCTGGACGACGACCACCTGGGAAGAGGGCGACAGGTGGGGATGGCAGTCCACTACCGGCGGCCTGATCGCGATCTGCGTGTTCTTCGCCGCCGTCGCACTGCTGTTCACCGCGCGGTATCCACGTGGGCTCTATGACTTCGTCATAGGCATGAACAGGTGGGCAATTCGGGTCGCTGCGTACGCAGCACTCATGACCGACGTCTATCCGCCTTTCCGCCTCGACCAAGGCGGCCCCGAGCCGACCGCACCCGAACCGGCCCAGCAATGATCCGGTCCGAGGGCTCCGGCCATCCGGTCGGCACAGACCGCCCGAACAGGTCCCGGTAGCGAATCCGGTCTCGCACCGGCTCACACCAATCCGCGAGCGTCTCTGCCCCCGAACTCCTAGTGACGTCGACCCGACTGCACAAGGAGTCTCACATGCGCAGAACACTCCTCACCGCCCTGCTGACGCTTGCCTTGGGTGTCGCGGCCACGGTTCTGGTGGCCGCCAAGCCCGAGACCAGCCCAGGTCAGCCCGACGCATCCCGCCGTGATCAGTCGGCACAGCCATTCCTGGCGGTCGGCCTCACCGACGACCAGACGCTGGTCGCCTTCGCCTCCAACAACCCCCGAAACGTCAAGACCATCGGCCGCATCTCCGGGCTACAGGGTGACCAGTCGTTCGTTGGCATCGACCGCCGGGTGCAAGACGGCAATGTCTACGGCGTCGGTGACCGCGGTGGGATCTATACCTTGGGACTCCGCGACGCGACAGCGACCAAGGTCTCCCAGCTCACCGTCGCGCTACAAGGGAGCGCCTTCGACATCGATTTCAATCCCGCCGCCAATCGACTGCGCGTCATCAGCGACACCGGCCAGAACCTCCGCCACAACATCGACGACCCCGCCGGGACGCCTGCGCCGGGCCAGACCGCCAACGACACGGCCCTCACCATTCCCCCGGCAGCCGAGACCGCGATCGGGGTGACTGGGGCGGCCTACACCAACAACGACCTGGACCCTGCCACCGCCACGACCCTGTTCGCCCTCGACACGAGCCGGGACCAAGTCGCGATTCAGTCGCCCGCCAACGCCGGCCTTCTCGCCGCGACCGGCAAGCTGGGCGTCGATGTGGACGCCGGCAGCGACGCGGGCTTCGACATTCACAATCAGCCGGGGCCTGACGGCATCAGCAGCGGTGGTCGCGGGCTGGCCGCGCTGATGGTCGACGGGGCCTACGCGCTGTATGAGGTCGACGTGCTCACCGGCGAGGCACACCGGGTGGGTGCATTCCCGGCCGGGCGACAGGTCATCGATCTCACCACAGCCGGTCTTCGACACCTCTAGAGAGGAAGCCACCCGCAGGGTCCGCGCTGAGGCTCTCAGCCGGACCATGCGGGTTCGGCGAAGTTCAGCCCGGCGGACGCGACCAGCGGGTCGTCGACCATCCGCCACAACGGGACGGCGTAGTTGCCGACGCCGTAGCGACCGCCGAAGTGCAGCCCGACCACGGTGTGGCTCGCCAGGTCGAACACCGGTGAACCGCTGTTGCCGCCGAGGGTCGAACAGTCGTGCCTGAGCACGGTGTCGGGCGTCTGCGACACGACGGTGACGCCGGGCTGGAGCCGCTTGACGTTGTAGACGTCCATGAATATGCGTCGCATCGGCTCGGGCTCGTTGCGGCGCCCGTCCCACGCCGGGTAGCCGACGACGTAGACCGGACGTCCCACGACGTCGTCAGGTGCGACAGCGGCGATCCGCAGGGGCGGAGGCAGCGGCACTTCGCCGGTCCCGGTCGCCTCGACGCGAAGGAGTGCAAGGTCGACGTCCTCGTCCTCGTGCACCCCGATGACCTCCGTGACTGCGAACTCGAATGCGGGAGAGCCGCCGAGCTCTTCGAGCAGGTCGATCCGCGCGCTCCGTCCGCTGCTGAACGTCCACCGGTCGCCGTCGCGGCGGCTGAACTCCACGGCGACATGGCGGTTGGTCATGACGACGTCGGCCGCGACCAGGAACCCGGTGCCGATCCAGTCCAGGTCCGGGTGGCCGGTCACGTCGATCCGGCCCACCCTGGCGATCGACTCCCTGATCGCTGCCCGGTGCGGGACGAGGCTCTGCCACTCCTCGGGCGGATTCCAGAAGTCACCACCCTGGACCGGAAGCGCCGGCCGGCCCTCGAGCAGCACGATGGCCTCGACGCCGAACCGCTCCGGCTCGCTCAGGTCCGTGTCCGGGTCCTTGGCCAGCTTCTCCAGAGCCGAGGCGCCATCCATCAGGACGGTGCCGCGCACCTCGCGCACCGCACGGCTGACGGCGGCGGACACCGCCGCGTCCGGCGGGACCTCCTCGACCGACTCCTGCTGTTCCAGGTCCGCCCTGGCGCGCTCGCGCACACGATGGGCTACCGCCTCGAGGTCGGCGAAGATCGTGGCCGGGTCGCCGGCCACGGGTGAACGTGTGTGCATCGCTGCTCCCCCTCGTGTCATTGCAGCGCGCGAACCTCGTCGTGCGCCGTCGGATTGCGCTGCGCCAGATCGGCGAGCACCGCAGAGATCTGCGTGCCCACGTTGACGTACGCGCTGCTCTTGCCCTGGAACTTGACGTCGACGCGGCGCGAGCCCCTGTGCAGTGCACACACCACCCAGTCGTCGGTGAGCACCGGGGAACCCGACGATCCGCGCTGGGTGTCGGTGAAGTACCGGATGTCCTGCTCGGTGGTTCCGTGCACGATGTTGTTGCGCAGGCCGATGCGCTTGGCCTTGCCGTCGGGATGCTGGATCACGTTGACCGGCACGTTGTCCTCGAGTTTCGCGTCCAGAGCGGAGGACCGGACGGGCAGGCCGGCGCGTCCGGGCGACTCGGCCAGTCGCAGGACCGCGTAGTCGAGCTCGGGCGACCATGCCACGGCTTCGGAACAGCCGACCTCGACGCCGTCGGCCGATTCCGCGTCGTAGTCGAAGCGGACGACGGTTCCCGCCGCCTGCAATGCCAGATCGTCGGCACCGGCCTGCGGCGCCGGCCCCTCGACGGCCGACCGGGCGTTGAGGACGTGATGATTGGTCACGAGAAGCGTCGGGGTGATCAGCCATCCGGTGCCGCCGTGCGGGTTCGCCGGGGCGCCCAGCGGAGTGGTCCGTCGTGCTCCGCCCTGGTACGGCGGGACGGTGAGCCGCCCGACAGACGCACCTGCCGCTGCGCCGTGGGCCAGGTAGTCGAACGGGACGGTGTCGTCCTGGAAGACGATCTCTTCCTGCAGTTCGACCGGATCGGCGACGGGCCCCAGGTCGGGCTCGCCGGAGGCCTGGCTCGCGACGCTGTCAAGAACCTGTTGGAACGTGGCGCGGTGCCCTGCCTCGAATGCCATCCTGGCCGCGTTGTGCAGCCAGATCTGCAGCGGGACCGATCCGTCGACCAGTCGCTCGACCCCGTTCATCTTCATCAGGTCCGACGTGATCTGAAGCGCCGGAGACTGCAGGTACGGCAGGGTCGCCACATAGCCGGGAAGGACGCCCTCGAACAG
>JBOGDU010000166.1:0-31304 GCA_050743145.1 Jiangellaceae bacterium
CCGGTCGGAGTCGGCGCGGGCGACGTCCCAACCGGTGAGTTCGGCGTAGAACGAACCAACCTTCTCGATGTCCGCCGCGTCGAAGATGATGAGGTCCAGGCGAGCTCTCACGGTCATCGCCACATCCTGCCCCACCCCTCCGACCGAAGGGCGCGCGTCACCTCCGCGGCTTGAACGCCCACCCCGGAAAGTCTTGATTGAGGCTGGGGTACCGCCACCGGGAGCAGACATCATCACCGACCTCGGTGAGGCCGCCGAAGCGCCCCGCCGTTCCCGGAAATCTGGTCGGAGCTTCGGACCGCGGGCGCTACAACGAGGCATGTTCGAGTTCCCCGACGCCCAAGCCGTCCTCGTCACCGGTGTCTATGGCGCCCCGGTGCCGATGAGGATGCCGTGCCCGAGTGCGCCCTCATCGGATCGAGGAGCGATGACTGCTGCCCCGCGGGATCGTCATACGGGCATGACGGTTTCCTCGTCGTCCTGAACGTGGTGGCCGCGTCGGTGTCACGGCGCTGGAATTACGTGCACTCGTCGATCGCAGGAGGATGCAATGGCGCGTACAAGGATGAACCGAGCCGCTCGGCGAGGGGCCGCCGTGGGGCCTCTGGTGGTCTCTGAGATCAACTCCCGCTACTTCACCGTGCCAGGTGATCGAGACGGGCGAGCGGTGTACCTGGCCGGTTCGCACATCTGGCACAACCTGCACGACGGGATCGGACCGGGGCAGGCCTGCAGTGACACGCCCGAGCGCATGGACTTCGGTGAGTACCTGGACTTCCTCGAGGAGCGCGGCCACAACTTCATCCGGCTGTGGCGCTGGGAGCAGTTCCGCTCCTACACGGCCGCAGCCGACTACCACCTGTGCATGCTGCCCCAACCGTGGGCGCGAACGGGGCCGGGTGAGGCGTCCGACGGGAAGGCGAAGTTCGACCTGGATCGGTTCGACCAGGAGTTCTTCGACCGTCTCCGCGAGCGGGTGGCCGCGGCGGGCGAGCGCGGGATGTACGTCGCGGTGATGCTGTTCGAGGGGTGGGGCCTGCATCTGAGCACAGCTCCTTACCACGTCGAGGGCCACCCGTTCCACGCGGCGAACAACATCAACGGGGTCGGGATCGACTCCATCGGCGCCTACCAGGTCCTGCCGCTCCATGCTCGCGTGCAGTCGCTCCAGGAGACCTACGTCCGGCGCGTCGTCGACACCGTGCACGACCTGCCGAACGTCTTGTGGGAAGTGGCGAACGAGTCCTGTGGCGGTGGCACCGTCGACCTCGAGTTCGCGGCATTTCTGGGGGAGAATGAGGTACCGGACTGGGGTGACTCCACTGCGTGGCAGTACTGGGTCATCGACACGGTGAAGCGGTACGAGCAGGAGATGGGCTACGACGCGCATCCGATCGGGATGACGATGCAGTTCCCCGTCCCCGATCAGACCCGGGTGAACGAACCGCTGCTCGCCAGCCGCGCCGAGTGGATCTCGCCCGGGTTCGAAGAACCCGAGTGGTTCCCCGGCAACCCCGACATGCCGACCTCAGGTTGGTACAGCGATCCGCCGCCGGCTGACGGGAGGAAGATCGTCATCGCGGACACCGATCACTTCGCGCCCGGCGGCGGGGACGCGCTGTGGGCGTGGAAGACATTCCTGCGCGGCCACCACCCGATCCTCATGGACTTCGGGATCATCGGCGGGGTCAACCCGCCGGACCCGACAGCAGGCAGCGCCATGGCCTTCCAGGCGTTCGAGCCCGGCCGGCTCGCGATGGGCGATACCGTCCGGTACGCCGAGCGCGTGGGATTGATCGAAATGCAGCCGCGGGGAGAGTTGAGCTCGACCGGCTACCTGCTGGCCAGTCCGGGTGTGGAGTACCTCGCCCTGCAGCCGGAGGCCGGACCGTTCACGGTGACGCTCGAGCCGGGCACGTACTCGGTCGAGTGGTTCACCGTGAACACCCGCACCACGGTGCAGGGCGACGACACGTCCGTCGAGATCACAGCACCCGTGCGCTTCCAGTCCCCCTCGCTGAGCGGGCCGAGCCTGCTGTTCCTGAAAACGACTCGACTCACGCCAAGCCCTCGCATCTCCTGACGCGGGCCGCACTCGAGGAGCGCGCAGATCCCATACGCTGGCCGTCGATCCGCCCGAGGACGGCGTAGCGACTGCGAACGCACGCAGGGAGGAGGGTGCGACCTGCGGACCAACCAGCCGCAGAGGAAGCTCTTGAAAGGCTCGAGCGTCTGGTCGGCGAGTGGACGATCGAGACCAGATGGCCCGGCGGACAGCCGTGGCCGGGCGGCGGAAGAGCCACCTTCGAGTGGCACGACTCCCGGGCACATCTGCTCGAACGGACGACGGTCGAACTCCCCCAGGCGCCCGACGCTATCTCCATCATCGGATGCGATGCGGCTAACGGGACGTACTTCCAGCTGTACTCCGACGAGCGCGGCGTCTGCCGCGTCTACCAGATGAGCATCAGCGACGACGAGTGGACGCTCTGGCGGGAAGGCGAGCCGTTCTCACAACGCTTCATCGCGAGGATCATGCCGATCGCAACACGATCACCGGACGCTGGGAGATCGCCGAAGACTTCACCCACTACACGACCGACTTCGACCTCTTCTACCGCAGAGTCCTCACCTGACGCCGGCTCCAAGACTGCCCGTCGGTTGGCGCGGCCACGTCAATCGGCGCGGGACTGTTCTTCGCCCCACGCGTCGGCGCGCAGGAAGCGGCTGATGGCGAAGTACCAGAGCACCGAGAGGATCGCCACGAGCAGCAGCGCAAGCAGCCACGGCGCCGGGCGAGCCCAGCCGACGACGAGAGCCGCGCCCGCCCCCGCGCCCATCGCCAGACTGAGGGGTTGGTAGACGACAAAGAGTCGCTGGGCGTCGACGAGGGTGCGTTCGGCAACGGCCAGGGCGAGCAGGCCCAGGGCTACGGCACCGGCTAGCAACCATGCCGTGCCCTGCGGCGTGCGCACATCGTGGGCATGCTCGATCAGGCTCACCATCGCCGCGCCGGCCGCTGCGATGGACATCGTGATCGGCAAGTGGCTCAGCAGCCAGTTCGCCATCGCACGGCCGTCGTCTCGCGGCAGCCGACGGCCGACCAGGTCGAAGTAGATCCACCAGCGGCCGAGGCCGATCCAAAGAGCGATCATCCCGGTCGTGATTGTCTTGACGTTGCGTTCCACGGAGGAAAGGCCGCCGACGACCCCGAGTACGACTTCACCGAGAACGATAATCGTGAACAGCCCGAACCGCTCGACCAACGACGCTGTGGGAGGCATGCCCCGGTGCAGGCCTACCGCGGAGCGCCCCGCCAGCAACATGCTGACGATCCAGGCGATGGCGACCCCCGCCCACACGATGAGTCGTAGCCCGGCGGGGAGGAGGGCGCTGGCGAGGATCACCGCCACCGCGACGGCCATGCCGGTCACGTACCGTCCTGTTTCCGCCACGAACTCGGGTTGGTCCTGACGCTCCTGACGCCGGACCGTGGAGAACAGCCACGTCACGAGGGCCAGGAACGTGGCGTACACGATGGCGAAGGCCGGTCCGCTGCCGTCCACGGGGTCGGCGGTGAACACCGCCAACAGCGCCAGAACACCCATCTGGACGAAGACGATGATGCGAGTCCGCCCGTCGTCACGGCCGTGACTCTCGATGTAGAGGGATCCGTTGACCCAGGCGATCCAGATCAAGGAGAACACGGTGGCGAACTGGGCGGACCCGCGAACTGAGATGTGCTCGGCGAGATGATGGGCCGCCTGGGCGATGACGGCCACATAGACAAGGTCGTAGAAGAGCTCGAGAAAGCTGACGGTTCGGCCCGCAATGGTCTCGCCATGTGGCCGCGGTGGCCGCCAGAACCAGCGCTTGAAGGGGCCAGGGTCCAGGTCGGCCATGGCGTCACAGTAGCGACGCCAGGTATCCGCTATTGCTGGTCAAGCCGTGCGTAGAACGCGCAGAGCCGATGACTGCCGTCGTCGTCCGGTCGGGACATGACAGGAGTGCAGTGGGCGCATCGGCGGTGCGATCATCGTGCCACTGGCACATCGTCGCGCGCGAGATTGCGGGTGTGCCGTCGGTGGGCCAGCAGCGGGCATTCGGGCAGGGTCGACTGGAGCCGCGCTGCGTTACGGCTCGTTGCCGAAGGGGGCGCCGAGTGCGATGACCTGGGATGTGCCGGAAGACCCGTGGGCGACGGCCTCAGCGCGGCGGGCGGCATCGGGCAGGTTGCACGCCAATGGTGCGCTCGACGAGGTGCCATGCCTGGCCTGCGGGTATCCGACCCTGACCGAGTGGGGCGGGAACCACATCTGCGTCGTCTGTCACTGGCAGGACGACGACGCGACGCTCGACCAACCCGACCGTTCGAGCGCACTCAACCACGGTGTCTCGCTGCGGCAGGCCGCCGCTCACATCGTCGAGACCGGCGTCTACGCCTCGCCGAGTTGGGCGTGGACCGCGCCCGAGTATTTCACTCCCCGGGCCCGCGCGGCCCGCGCCGAGCTCGTCGTGGCGTACGAGCGGCTGATGGTGCACCCGCGGGACGCCTCGGCCCGCAAGGCCGTGCACGACGGGCGCTCCAACCTCATGTACGCCATCGTGAACGCGATGCGCTGACACAGCGCCGCCGCGAACGTCCGTCTGATCGTCAGGCACCGCTGGCGAGCGCGCGCAGTGCCAGGACATAGGAGTCGATGCCGAAGCCCGCGATCGTGCCGGTAGCCACCGCGGCCACTACGCTGGTGTGCCGGAACTGCTCGCGGGAGGCGGGGTTGCTGATGTGCACCTCGATCAGAGGCGCGGTCAGCTGGGCACAGGCATCGCGCAGCGCATAGGAGTAGTGGGTGAACGCCGCCGGGTTGAGTACCACCGGCACGCCGCCGTCGGCGGCTTCGTGCAGCCAGCTGACCAGTTCGGTCTCGTCGTCGGTCTGCCGGACGTCCACGTCGAGGCCGAGCGTGGCTCCGGCATCGCGACAGGCCACCGCGAGCTCGTCGTAGGACACCGACCCGTAGACCTCCGGCTCGCGTGAGCCCAGACGGCCGAGGTTGGGGCCGTTGAGGACGAGCACACGGGTCATCCCGCCACCTCGGAGTAGGCATCGGCCAGCAGCTGGGGATCGGGTGCCTCCATGATGGCGGGCTGCGCGAGCGCGTCGAGCACGACGAAGCGCAGCCGGCCGCCGCGGGCCTTCTTGTCCGCCTTCATCGCCTCCAGAAGCCGCGGCCACGCCGCGGCATCGTAGGTGGTCGGCAAGTCGAGTGCCGCCAGGACCGCACGATGCCGGTCGGCCGTCGTAGCGTCCAGCCGGCCGGCGAGCCGGCTCAGCTCCGCGGCGAACACCATGCCGATCGAGATGGCCGCCCCGTGCCGCCAGCGGAACCGCTCGACCTTCTCGACGGCGTGCCCGAGCGTGTGTCCGTAGTTGAGCATCTCCCGTGGCCCCGCCTCACGCAGGTCGCGCACGACGACGTCGGCCTTCACCCGCACGGAGCGCTCAACCAGCTCACGCAGATGTGGCCGGTCCGGCCTGGCGGCGGCGTCGAGATCGCGCTCGACGATCTGCAGGATCGCCGGGTCGGCGATAAACCCGCACTTGACCACCTCGGCGAGGCCGGAGACGAACTCGGACCGGGGCAGCGTCTCGAGAGCCGTGAGGTCGCACAGGACCCCGGACGGCGGGTGGAAGGCACCGACGAGATTCTTGCCCTCCCCGGTGTTGATGCCGGTCTTGCCGCCGACGGCGGCGTCCACCATCCCGAGCAGGGTGGTGGGGACGAGGACGAGGCGCACTCCGCGAAGCCAGGTGGCGGCGACGAAGCCGGCCAGATCGGTCGTCGCGCCCCCGCCGACTCCGACGATCGCGTCCGACCGGGTCAGCCCGATACCGCCCAGGACAGACCAGCAGAATGTCGCGACCTCGGCGGTCTTCGCCTCCTCGGCGTCGGGCACCTCGATGGCGTGTGCATCCACATCCTGCGCGGCGAGGCGGCTCCGCACGGCTTCGCCCGTGCCGTGCAGTGCCCGGGGGTGGATCACCGCGACCTTCTCGACACCGGGGCCGAGCATCGGCCGCAGCTCCCCGTGCAGGCCGCGGCCGATCACGACGTCGTACTGACGGTCGCCTCCGACCGTGATCCGGGTGGGCTCAGCGGACACCGGTCAACACCTCGGCCGCGACCTCGTCCGGCGTACGACCGGTGGTGTCGACGGTCAGCGCCGCGACCTTCGAGTAGAGCGGGCGCCGCTCGTCGAGCAGGCGCTTGAGCTGCGCGCGCGGATTTCCGATGAGCAGGGGCCGGTCGCGGTTCAGGCCGACCCGGCTCGCGGCGTCGGCGAGCCCGACGTCGAGGAAGACGACCACGTGCCCTTCGAGCAGTTCTGGCGTCCGGGGATCGGTGACCGCTCCCCCGCCGAGCGCCAGAACGCCGTCGTGAGTCGTGAGCGCCTCGGCTACTGCAGCGCGTTCGAGGGCACGGAAGGCAGCTTCACCGTCGTCGAGGAAGATGTCGCTGATCGACTTCCCCGCTACCGCCTCCACGTCACTGTCGGTGTCTCGGAACGCGACCCCGAGCCGGTTCGCCACCAACCGTCCGACCGTCGTCTTCCCCGCGCCGGGCGCACCCACCAGCACGACTCTCGGGTTCACCGCACGGCCAGGACGCCGGGCAGCGCCTCCAGGTAGGCGCCGTGGTTGCGTGCCGTCTCGGCGACCGAGTCGCCGCCGAATTTCTCCAGGGCGGCGTCGGCCACGACCAGGGCGACCATCGCCTCCGCCACGACCCCGGCGGCCGGTACGGCGCACACGTCGGAGCGCTGGTGGTGTGCAGTGGCGGCCTCGCCGGTCGCCGTGTCGACGGTCCGCAGGGCACGCGGCACGGTCGAGATCGGCTTCATCGCCGCCCGGACCCGTAGCGGCTCCCCGGTGGACATCCCGCCCTCGGTGCCACCGGAGCGGCTGGAGGTCCTCCGGACACCCTGACCGGCGGGAACGATCTCGTCGTGGGCGGCGGACCCGCGGCTTCGCGCGACCACGAAGCCGTCTCCCACCTCCACCCCCTTGATCGCCTGGATGCCCATGAGCGCACCCGCCAGGCGCGCGTCGAGCCGGCGGTCCCAGTGCACGTGGCTGCCCAGTCCGGGTGGAAGCCCGTAGGCCAGCACCTCGACGACGCCGCCCAGCGTGTCGCCGTCGGCGTGCGCCGCGTCGACCTCCGCCACCATGGCCGCGCTGGCGCGGGGATCGAAGCAGCGCAGCGGGTCGTCGTCGATCGCGGGGACGTCGTCGGGCCCCGGAACGGAGCCGCCAGGTGCCGCCACGGTGCCGAGCTCAACGGTGTGCGCGACCAGCCGGATGCCGTAGGACTGCTGTAGGAACGCCGCCGCAACCGCGCCGAGAGCCACCCGGGCGGCGGTCTCCCGGGCACTGGCCCGTTCGAGCACGGGCCGGGCCTCGTCGAAGCCGTACTTCTGCATGCCGACCAGGTCGGCGTGCCCGGGCCGGGGGCGCGTCAGGGGGGCGCTGCGGGCCAGGCCGGCAAGGACCTCGGGATCGACCGGGTCGGGCGCCATCACCTCCTGCCACTTCGGCCACTCGGTGTTGGCCACCTCGACGGCGACCGGGCCGCCGAGGGTCGACCCGTGCCGAACCCCGCCGAGGAAGGCGACCTTGTCCTTCTCGAAGGTCATCCGGGCGCCTCGCCCGTAGCCCAGCCGTCGCCGCGCCAGAGCCGCGCCGACATCGTCGGTGGTGACCCGTACTCCGGCCGGCAGCCCCTCGAGGATCGCCACCAGGGCCGGGCCGTGCGACTCGCCGGCGGTCAGCCATCGCAGCATGCCGGCATCCTTCCACCCGGGCGCGGTCGTGTTGTCAGCGGCCGACGTAGGCGTCGAGCAGAGGGTCGCCCCACGCAACGGCCGCGAGGGCGCCCAGCAGCATGAACGGTCCGAACGGGATGGCACTGCGCCGGCCGGCCCGCCGGGCGAGCACCAGTGTGACCCCCGCCAGCCCGCCGAACAGGAACCCGAGGAAGGCGCCGACGACGACCGTGCCCCATCCCAGCCAGCCCAGCATGAGACCGAGCACGCCGGCAAGCTTGACGTCGCCGAGGCCCAGGTCGGCCGGTCGCAGCAACGCCAGCCCGAGAAATACGGCGAACATCACGGCCGCGGCGAGCCACGACCGTCCGTATGCTTCCCACCCATCGGTCACCGCAGCCGCCACGGCCAGCATCGACCCGCCACCGACCAGGGCCGACGCCGTGAGCGGATCAGGTAGGCGGTGTTCGCGCAGGTCGACGTAGGCCATCGCGACGCCGAGGGCACCAACGAGCAGATACGCCGGCACCTCGGCAGTCCACCCGAGCGTGGCCGCCAGCACGCCCCACGTCACCCCCGTCGCCGCGGCGAGCAATGGGCGCAGCCGCGGCGCCGCGGCGAGCACGCGGTACGGCGTCCGGACCGGCTCCCCGGCCTCGTGCTCACGGTCGGGTAGGACGGCGAGCAACCACGGCAGCGCGGCGCCCACAACGACACCGAGGCCCGCCAGGACGGCGACGGTCACGACCCCTCCGGGAGCGCCTCGCGCAGCACCGACACCGGAACGTGACGGCCGGTCATGAGCCGGATTTGGCCGACCGCCTGGTGGACGAGCAGGTCCGACCCGCTCGCCACGGCTCCGCGGCCCTCGATCCACCGCGCCGCCAACGGTGTCGGCCACGGCGTGTAGACCACCTCGAGCAGCAGCCGGCCCGTCGACGCCGCGCTCGTCAGCGATTCCACGACACCGTCGACGGCACCGGCCGGCGCTGCCTGGACGACCAACTCGGACACGGCGCACTCCGGCCAGGTCCGCCACGGGCGGATCGAGACCGACGTGCCCAACCGATCGCCGAGTTCGACCATCGCATCGGCGCGGCCCGGCTCGCGGGCATGGACGTGAACCGCACGGCCCTCGAGCATCGCCACGGCCGCGAGTGCGCTCGCGGCGGTGGCTCCGGCGCCCCACATGCACACAGCCCCCACCCGTTGCAGGGCTCCCCGCTCGCGCAGCGCTGCCACCATGCCGGGCACGTCGGTGTTGTCGGCGGCCAGGTGTCCGTCCGGCTCGATCACCAGCGTGTTCGCGGCGCCGACTGTCCGCGCCAGGTCGGAGGCCGAGTCGGACAGTTCCAGACCCGCGCGCTTGAGCGGCATGGTCAGTGACAAGCCGCGCCACCGCTGATCGAGGTGGGCGACGAAGCCCGGCAGCCCTGCTTCGTCGACGTCGTACGCGGAGTACTCCCAGTCCAGCCCGAGATGGCGGTACGCCGCCCGATGCAGGACCGGCGAGAGCGAGTGGGCGATCGGCCGGCCCAACACACCGCAGACGCGGCGTTCGCCCACCCCGGTGGTCATTCTGCCCGGTTCAACACAGGTCGCTCTCGCGACAGAACGCCTGCAATTCCGCCACATTGGCGTCGTGGTCGTCGGAGGTCACGGCGAACTTCGTCTCTCCCGTCTCCAGATCGACCGCGGTGAAGTAGCAGTAGCCCTCGGCGCTCGGGCCCAGTGCCGCAGCGAGGGCCGGCTCGCCCGGCGACGCGATGGGGCCCGGCGGCAGCCCGCTGTTCACGTACGTGTTGTACGGAGAGTCGACGGCGCGCTGCTCGTCGGTGGTGAAGACGCTCTCGGCGTTGTCGCCCACCGCGTAGTGGACCGTCGAGTCCATCTGCAGCCGCCCGGCCGGGATGCCGTTCTCGCGGCAGCCACCCGCGAGCCGGTTGTAGACCACCTCGGCCACCAGCGGCATGTCCTCCTCGCGCCGGACCTCCCGCTCGACGATGCTCGCCACGGTCACGATCTCGCGCGGCGTCAGGCCCCGCTCTGCGGCCCCGTCCTCGAGCCCGACGGTCTCGGCGGCCTGGCCGAATCGGGTCAGCATGGCCTGCACCAGCGATCCGGCCGTGGTGTCCGGCTGGACGTCGTAGGTCGCAGGGAACAGGAAACCCTCGGCATCGCCCTCTGCGTACTCGGGTAGGCCCTCGGCGCCGTCGATCGCCGCCTGGACGTCCTCGGCGGCGAACTCCGTCTCCTCGGCGATCCGTTCGACGATCTGCGTCACGCGGAACCCCTCGGGGATGGCCACCCGACCGATCACCGTGGTCGCCTCGATCATGGCCGTGACAGCGTCCGACGCCTTCATCTGCAGGCGCAGCACGTAGTCACCAGCCTGGATCGCGGCCCCGTCCGGGTGCTCCTCGGCCGCCTCGACGAACGCCTCCTGGCTCGCGACGACGTCGGCATCGGCCAGCGTTCCGCCGATCTCGCGCAGTGATGCCCCCGACTCGATGGTGATCGACACCTCGCCAGACCCGGGGCCCGGGTAGTCGGCGGCAGGGGCGAACAGCCCGTCCAGCATGCCGCCGAACAGCGCACGCCCACCGAAGAGAACGGTCGCGATCAGGCCGCCGACAACGGCCACCGAGAGGATCACGGCCAGTACCGAGCCGAACCGGCGGCGCCTGCGGCGGCGGCGTCTGCGGCGTCGATGACTGCGGGTGGTACGCGGGCCGTCGTCCATCGTCAGCCCGATATGGCTCATCTATCCACCTGCACGATCTCGCCGGGAGGCCGGCCGCTGCCGCGCTCGATGTCGAGCGCGGCCTGGAGGATGACCGCAGCGGCAGCCTTGTCGACCGTACCCCGACCCTTGCGTGCCGACACACCGCCGGCCTGCATGCCGCGGGCGGCGATGACGGTCGAGAGCCGCTCGTCGACCAGCCTCACCGGGCATGGTGTCACACGTGCCGCGAGCGAGCCCGCGTATGCCCGGGCCGCCTGAGCCGCCCGCCCCTCCCGGCCGGCCAGCGTGCGCGGCAACCCGACGACCACCTCGATGGCCGCACGCTCGGCGGCCAGCAGGGCGATCCGGGCGAGGTCGGCCGCACCCGGATCGCGGCGGACGGTCTCGACCGGTGTCGCCAGCACGCCGTCCGGGTCGCAGGCGGCCACCCCTACCCGCACGCTGCCCACATCGATGCCGAGACGGACTCCGCGTCGCACGGTTCAGGAGCCGCCCGTGACGATCTCGCCCACGGCGTGCTCGATCCGCTTCAGCGCATCGTCGATCTTGCTGGGGTCCGTGCCACCACCCTGGGCGACGTCGTCCTTACCGCCGCCACCACCGCCGAGGATCTGGGCGGCATCGCGGACGAGCGCTCCCGCCCGCAGGTTCCATTCGCGGCCGCGCTCGTTCACTGCCACCACGACCATCGGCCGTTCCCCGGCGACTCCGGAGATCGCCACCACCGCGGGCCGGTCGCCGGGCAGGCTGTCGCGCACCTGCAGCGCCAGCCGACGCAGGTCGTCGACGCCGCCGTCGTCGGCGACGTGATGACCGACGTACGCGACGCCGAAGACGTCGTGGGCCTGCTGGGTCAGCGCGGGAGCCGCAGCCAGCAGGCGGCCCTGGCGCATCCGCTCGATCTCCCGGTTCGCTTCGCGGAGCTGGTCGATGATCGACGCGACGCGCTCGGGCAGTTCCTCCGGCCGCACCCTGAGCGCCTCGGTGAGCTGGGCGACGAGCACGTGTTCGCGGGCGAGGAACCGGTAGGCGTCGGCGCCGACCAGCGCCTCGACCCGACGCACGCCCTGGCCGATCGACGACTCCCCCAGCAGCTTGACCACACCGAGTTGGCCGGAGCGGCGTGCGTGGGTGCCGCCGCAGAGCTCCCGTGCCCACTCGCCGACCGAGACGACCCGCACCCGGTCGCCGTACTTCTCGCCGAACAGTGCCATCGCACCGGCCGCCACGGCCTGGTCCTGGCTCATGACCTCGGCGTGAACCTCGAGATCGGCTATGAGCAGGTCGTTGACTCTCGCCTCGACGTCGGCGAGCACGCTGCGCGGTACCGCACCCGATGCGGCGAAGTCGAAGCGGAACCGGCCGGGCGAGTTCTCGGAACCCGCCTGGGTGGCCGTTTCACCCAGGGCCTCACGGAACGCCTTGTGCACCATGTGTGTCGCCGTGTGCGATCGCGAGATCGAGCGCCTGCGCTCGACATCGACCACACAGACGACGTCGGCGCCGACCGTGACCTCGCCCGAGACCACGCGTGCCCGGTGCACGATCAGCCCGGCGAGTGGGGACTGCACGTCGAGAACCTCGAGCCGGCCGCCACCGGCCACCTCGATGACGCCCTGGTCGGCGAGCTGGCCGCCGCCCTCGGCATAGAACGGTGTCCGGTCGAGCACGATCTCGACCTCGTCGCCCTCTCCGGCCGCGGGAACGGCGGTGCCGGCGACGACCAGACCGTGGACCGTCGCCTCGCCGGTCACCTCGTCGTAGCCGGTGAAGTCGACCGGAGCGCCGAGGCCGTCGGCCACGGCGCGGTAGACCGACAGGTCGACCTGGCCGGTCTTCTTCGCCCGCGCGTCGGCCTTGGCCCGATCGCGCTGCTCGGTCATCAGCCGACGGAACTCGTGCTCGTCGACCGACAGGCCCTGCTCGGCGGCCATCTCGAGGGTGAGGTCGATGGGGAACCCGAAGGTGTCGTGCAGGCGGAAGGCTGTCTCGCCGGACAGCGTCGGGCTGCCGGCCTCCTTGGTCTCGGCCGCGGCCAGGTCGAAGATCTGGGTCCCGGTGCGCAGAGTGGCCCGGAACGCCTCCTCCTCGCCGTACGCGACGGTCCCGATGCGGTCGAATTCTCGCTCCAGCTCCGGATACGAGCTGCGCATCGCCGCCATGCTCACCGGCAGGAGCTCGGGAAGGACGAGGTCGTCGACGCCGAGCAGGCGCATGGTGCGAACGCTGCGCCGCAGCAGCCGCCGCACGACGTAGCCGCGTGCCTCGTTCGAGGGCGTGACCCCCTCGCCCATGAGCATGAGAGCGCTGCGCACGTGGTCAGCCACGACTCGCAGCCGGACGTCGTCGTCGTGGTCGGCGCCGTAGCGGACCTCGGCGAGCTCGGCCGCTCGTGCGAGTACCGGGTACACCTCGTCGATCTCGTAGAGGTTGTCGACGCCCTGCAGCAGGTAGGCGACGCGCTCCAGACCCCTGCCGGTGTCGATGTTCTTCGTCGGCAGCTCGCCGAGGACGCGGAAGTCCTCCTTGCTCCGGACGGAGTCGATCGCCTCCTGCATGAACACCAGGTTCCAGATCTCCAGGTAGCGGTCCTCGTCCACCACCGGTCCGCCGTCGCGGCCGTACTCAGAGCCGCGGTCGACGTAGATCTCCGAGCACGGACCAGCCGGTCCGGGCTGCCCGGTGTGCCAGTAGTTGTCCTTCGTCCCACGGCGCTGGATGCGCTCGTCGGGGAGCCGCGCGATCCGCTTCCACAGCCCTGCGGCCTCGTCGTCGTCGTGGTAGACGGTGGCCCAGATCGTGTCGGGGTCGAATCCGTACCCACCGGATTCCTGGGAGCCGGTGACCAGCTCCCAGGCATAGGCGATCGCGCCTTCCTTGAAGTAGTCGCCGAAGGAGAAGTTGCCGTTCATCTGGAAGAACGTGCCGTGGCGGGTGGTCTTGCCGACCTCCTCGATGTCGAGGGTCCGCAGGCACTTCTGGACGCTCGCCGCCCGGAGGTACGGCGGACTCTCCTGGCCGGTGAGGTACGGGATGAACGGCACCATGCCCGCGACCGTGAACAGCAGCGTCGGGTCCGACGACACCAGCGAGGCACTCGGCACGACGGTGTGCCCGCGCTGCTCGAAGAAGTCGAGGAAGCGTCGGCGGATCTCGGCCGTCTCCATCAGCGCGGCCCCGGCCGACCATCGGTCCGGATCATCTCGCGCACAGTGTCGGCGTCGAGGTCCAGCGTCGGGCCGCCGGCGCCGTCGATGCCCAGAGCATCGCGAAGCTCACCGTCGCGCTCGGCCATCCCGGCCCGTACGTCGTCGGCGAAGTCGCGGACGGACTGGGTGAGCCTGCCGACCGTGCCGGACACCTGGTCGGCGGCACCCTCAGGGGTCAGCCTGCTCGCTGCTCTGGTCAGCCGGCGCGCGAGGACGATTCCCGCGGTCGCCCCGAGCGCGACCCAGAACAGTCGCCTCACCTCGCACCCCCGAGTCGCTGCCTGCGGCGGGCGAGCGCACGCCGCACGCCGTAGGTGAACGCCGCCGTACGGACCATCGGCCCGCCCAGCACGGCCGCGAACAGCGAGGACATGGCCGCGGCGTTGCCCGTCACTGTCTGGGCGTTGGACGTGATCGCGTCCACGCGCTGGAGTTGCACGTTGGTGGACGCGAGCAGGGCGTTGGTCTCGTCCACGGTGACGCTGGTCTTGGCCACGTGCTCCTTGCGCAGGTCGCGCACCGTCAGCGTGAGCTCGTCGACCGTCTTGCCGAGCTTGAGGATCGGCACGGCGAGGACGCCGACGAGCAGCACGAACGCGAGGGCCGCGATCAGCCCCGCGATCTCGCCTGCGGACATGGTGGGGAACCTCTCATGGCTGTTCGTCTCGGGAGGGTCCGACCCTACCCTGCAGGGCGCATAGCATTCCTGACAGGCGGGCGCCCGTCCCGACCGGGCGTTTCACTCGCCGCGGACGATTCTGCGCAGCTTCGCGTACCGCTCTGCGTAGTCGCGCTCGGCGCCCCGGGTCCCCGGCTCGTAGTAGACCTTGTCGGCCACCGCGTCCGGCGCGTACTGCTGCTCCACGACGCCACGCGGGTCGTCGTGGGCGTACGCATAGGTCGTGCCGTGTCCGAGCTTCTCCGCGCCGCCGTAGTGGGCGTCGCGCAACTGCGGCGGTACGGCGCCCACCAGGCCGGCGCGGACATCGCCGAGCGCGGCGCCGATCGCCTTCACGACGCTGTTCGACTTCGGCGCCAGCGCCAACGCGATGACGGCCTGCGCCAGCGTGATCTGCGCCTCTGGCCAGCCGATCAGCTGCACGGCCTGGGCAGCCGCCACCGCGGTCTGCAAGGCGCTCGGGTCGGCCAACCCGACGTCCTCGCTGGCCAGGATCACCAGTCGACGCGCCAGGAACCGCGGATCCTCACCGGCCTCGGCCATCCGCGCCAGGTAGTGCAGGGCAGCGTCGACGTCGCTGCCCCGGATCGACTTGATCAGCGCACTCGTGACGTCATAGTGCTGGTCGCCGTCGCGGTCGTATCGCACGGCGGCCCGGTCGACGGCCGTCTCGGCGGTCGGGAGGTCGATCCGCGGCTCGTCGTCTGCCGCGACGGCTCCGGCCGCAGCCTCGAGATAGGTGAGCGCCCGCCGCGCATCACCGCCGGCCAGCCGGACCAGGTGCTCCTTCGCGTCGTCGTCCAGAGCCACCGCGCCGGCGAGGCCGCGCTCGTCCGTGAGCGCCCGGTCGACGACCTCGGCGACGTCGTCCTCGTCCAGCGCCTCGAGGGTCAGCAGCAGCGACCGCGAGAGCAGCGGGCTGATCAACGCGAAGAACGGGTTCTCCGTCGTGGCCGCGACCAGGGAGACCCAGCGGTTCTCCACCCCGGGGAGCAGCGCATCCTGCTGGGTCTTGGAGAACCGGTGCACCTCGTCGACGAACAGAACGGTCCCGGTGCCGGTACGTGCCAGCTCGATGCGCGCGGCGTCGATCACGGTCCGGAGGTCCTTCACCCCTGCTGTGACCGCCGAGAGCTCGACGAAGTGACGCTGCGTCGCACGGCTGACGACATAGGCGATGGTGGTCTTTCCGGTGCCCGGCGGCCCCCACAGCACCAAGGCCATGGGCCGGTCGTTCTCGACGAGCTGCCGCAGTGGCGCACCCTGAGCGAGCAACTGGTCCTGGCCGACGATCTCGTCGAGCGTCCGCGGCCGCATCCGGACCGCCAGCGGCGTACCCTCGTGGATGGCGTCGGCGCCCGCGAGTGCACCGGGCGGAGTGATCGGCCTGCCGCTGACCTCGAACAACGCTCCGTCCTCGCTCACCTCGCCGAGGCTAGCCCGTCGAGATGACGGCAGCCTCGACCATCCGGCGGCCGTGACCGCACGGGCTCCGCTGAGTGGGTCTCACTCAATTATCGTCGCCGCATGACCGTGACCCGCATCAGATCCGCCGGCATGCCCTGACCCTGACGACCTCCGGAGCCCGATCATGCTGATCCGCCTGCTGCGGACCTACCTGCAGCCATACCGCCGATGGCTCGCCGCCGTGGTCGCGCTGCAACTCGTCGGCACGCTCGCCTCGCTGTACCTGCCCAGCCTCAACGCCGACATCATCGACAACGGCATCGCTCGAGGCGACACCGGTCACATCCTGTCGACGGGAATGACGATGCTCGTCGTCAGCCTCGTGCAGATCGTCGGCACCGTCTCTGCCGTCTACTTCGGTGCGAAGGCTTCCATGGCCTTCGGCCGCGACGTGCGCGCCGCCGTATTCGGCACCGCGGGCCGGTTCTCCACGCGCGAGGTCGGCCGGTTCGGCGCGCCGTCGCTGATCACCCGCAACACCAACGACGTCCAACAGGTGCAGATGCTGGTCATGGTCACGACCACGATGATGGTCATGGCGCCGATCATGATGGTGGGCGGAGTGATCATGGCCTTGCGCCAGGACGTCTATCTGTCCTGGCTCATGGTCGTGTCGGTGCCCGTGCTGCTCGCAGGCATCCTGCTCGTCGTCAGGGCGATGGTGCCGCAGTTCCGGCTGATGCAGAGCCGGATCGACGTGGTGAACCGCGTCCTGCGCGAGCAGATCAGCGGCATCCGCGTGGTCCGGGCATTCGTCCGCGAGCGCTACGAGGCGGCCCGCTTCGGCGCCGCCAACGCCGAGCTGACCGACACGACCTTGCGCGTCGGTCGGCTGATGGCCGTGATGTTCCCGTACGTCATGCTGGTGTTCAACGCCTCCAGCGTGGCTGTGCTGTGGTTCGGCGGGCACCGGGTCGACAGCGGCGCCATGGAGATCGGCGCGCTGACCGCGTTCCTGCAGTACCTCATGCAGATCCTGATGTCGGTGATGATGGCCACGTTCATGGTCGTCCTGGTGCCGCGCGCGGCGGTGGGCGCCGAGCGGATCATCGACGTACTCGACACCGAGCCGTCCGTTCGTCCACCCGCCGCTCCCGCCGCGGAGCCGACCCGCCCGGCGACGCTCGAGTTCCGCAGCGCCGCCTTCACCTTCCCAGGGGCTCAGGTGCCCGTCCTGCGCGACGTCTCCTTTCGCGTCGAGCCCGGCCAGACGACGGCGATCATCGGCAGCACCGGGTCGGGCAAGACCACGCTGGTCAACCTGATCCCCCGCCTGATGGACGTCACGTCCGGCGCGGTGCTGGTCGGCGGCGTCGACGTGCGGGATGCCGAGCCCGATGCGGTGCGGGGGTTGATCGGGTTGGTTCCCCAGAAGCCGTACCTGTTCTCCGGTACGGTCGCGACAAACCTGCGGTACGGCAAGCCCGATGCCAGTGACGACGAGCTGTGGGCCGCCCTGGAGACGGCCCAGGCCCGCGACTTCGTCGAGTCCATGCCCGACGGGCTGGACGCCCCGGTCGCGCAGGGCGGCACCAACGTCTCGGGCGGGCAGCGTCAACGCCTCGCGATCGCGCGAGCGCTCGTCCGGCAGCCGGACGTCTACCTCTTCGACGACTCGTTCTCGGCGCTCGACCTGGCCACGGACGCGCGGCTGCGGGCCGCGCTCCGCCCGCATACCGCCGCCACCGTCGTCGTCATCGTCGCCCAGCGCGTGTCCACGATCGCCGACGCCGACCAGATCGTCGTTCTCGAGGACGGTGCCGTCGTGGGCATGGGCCGACACGCCGAACTTGTCGTGACCTGCCCGACGTACGCCGAGATCGTCGACTCGCAGCTGACCACCGAGAAGGCCGCGTGAGCACGTCCAGGACGGTCGCGCCCGCCCGGCCCAGTGCGCCGCTGCCCGCCGGCCGCGCCGGTGGCCCGTTTGCCGGCATGGCAGGCCCGCCGCAGAAGGCCCTGGACTTCGGGCCGTCCGCGAAGCGGCTCCTCGACCGACTGCGGCCCGAGCGGTCCGGCGTCCTGCTGGTGATCGGGCTGACCGTCACGAGCATCGTCCTCAACGTGCTCGGCCCCAGGATCCTCGGCCATGCGACCGACCTGATCTTCTCCGGCTTCATCGGAAGCCGACTGCCCGCCGGCACCACCCAGCAGCAGGCCGTCGACGGACTGCGAGCAGCCGGCGACGACACCCTCGCCGACATGGTGTCCGGCATGGACGTCACACCCGGTCGGGGCGTCGACTTCCCCGCGCTGACCTGGGTGCTGCTCGGGGTGCTCGCCCTGTACGTGGGGGCGTCGCTGTTCTCCTGGGCGCAGGGCTACCTGCTGGCCGGCGTCGTGCAGCGGACCATGTACCGCCTGCGGGCGGACGTCGAGGACAAGCTGAACCGCCTTCCGCTCGCCTACTTCGACCACAGCGCGCGTGGCGACGTGCTGAGCCGCGTGACGAACGACATCGACAACGTCTCGCAGACCATGACCCAGACGCTGAGCCAGCTGCTCCAGTCGCTGCTCACCGTCGTCGGTGTGCTGGCGATGATGGTCTGGCTCTCCCCGCTGCTGGCCCTGATCGCCCTGGTCACCGTCCCCCTGTCGGTGGTCCTCACCGCCGTCATCGCGCGCCGGTCGCAGAAGCACTTCGTCGACCAGTGGCGGCACACCGGTGAACTCAACGCGCAGGTGGAGGAGGCCTACACCGGACACGAGATCGTCAAGGTGTTCGGCCGTCACGACGACGTGGAGCGCACCGTCCAGGCCAAGAACGAGGAGCTCTACCGGGCCAGCTTCGGCGCGCAGTTCGTCTCCGGCATGATCCGGCCGGTGATGATGTTCCTCGGCAGCCTCAACTACGTGGCCATCGCGGTCGTCGGCGGGCTGCGGGTTGCCTCGGGCTCGATGAGCCTGGGGGCCGTGCAGGCCTTCATCCAGTACTCCCAGCAGTTCACCCAGCCGCTGACCCAGCTGGCGTCCATGGCGAACCTCCTGCAGTCCGGCGTCGCGTCGGCCGAGCGGGTGTTCGAGCTGCTCGACAAGCCCGAGCAGGTCGCCGATGCGGCCGAGCCCGTGCACGTTCCGCAGCCGCGGGGCCGCGTCGAGTTCGAGCACGTCTCGTTCAGCTACGACGCCGACGTGCGGCTGATCGAGGACCTCTCACTGGTCGCCGAGCCTGGCACGACGGTGGCCATCGTCGGCCACACCGGAGCGGGCAAGACCACGCTGGTCAACCTGATCATGAGGTTCTACGAGCTCGACGCCGGACGCATCACCCTCGACGGCCATGACATCGCACTGATGCGCCGCGACGACCTCCGCTCGCAGGTCGGCATGGTCCTCCAGGACAGCTGGCTGTTCGGCGGGACGATCCGCGACAACATCGCCTACGGCAACCTCGACGCAACCGACGAGCAGATCCGGGTCGCCGCCGGGGCCACGTACGTCGACCGCTTCGTCCACTCCCTGCCCGACGGCTACGACACCGTCATCGACGAGGAAGGCGACAACCTCAGCGCCGGGGAGAAGCAGCTGATCACCATCGCCCGGGCCTTCGTCGCCGATCCGTCGCTACTGATCCTCGACGAGGCGACGAGCTCGGTCGACACCCGGACCGAGGTGCTGGTTCAGCATGCGATGGCGGCGCTGCGCAGCGACCGGACGAGCTTCGTCATCGCCCACCGGCTCTCCACCATCCGCGACGCCGACCTGATCCTGGTCATGGAGTCGGGCTCGATCGTCGAACAGGGCACCCACACAGATCTTCTCGCCCGGCGCGGCGCGTACTTCGATCTCTTCAACAGCCAGTTCGCCGCTGCGCAGACGACCGCCGACTGAGCCACGCCTTCACCCTGCCATCCTGGTGCGGTGGTGGTGATCGTCAGCTTGGTCCACTTCGTCCTCGCGCCCGGAGTCGTGGTCGGCCTGGGGCCGTGGCTGCTGACCGGGTGGCAGTCACGCGACCCGGCGTGGTCGGGCGCGCTGCAGATCGTCGGGTGGGCCATGGTCGTGGCGGGGGTGGCCGTCGTCGCGCTCTCGTTCGTGCGCTTCGTCACCGAGGGAATGGGCACGCCGGCGCCGGTCGTGCCCACCCGGAACCTCGTGGTCGGCGGCTTCTACCGGTACGTGCGCAACCCGATGTACGTCGCGGTGGTCGCTGCGATCGCCGGGCAGGCGCTCGTGCTCAGCCGGGTCGTCCTGCTGGTGTATGCCGGCGTGGTCTGGCTGACCGTCGCCGCGTTCGTCCGCTGGTACGAGGAGCCGGCGCTGCGGAGTCGTTTCGGTGTCGGCTACGACGAGTACTGCCGCGCAGTTCCCGCCTGGCGTCCCCGGTTGCGTCCATGGACACCCGCGGCCACGCCGCGGGACCAGCCGTAGCCGGCGCGACCCGAACGGGTCGGCGGGCACGGGCGGGCCTACTCGGCGGGCCGATCCACAGCGACGGCGTCGACCCCGGCTTCCTTACGCTGCTCAGCGGTGATCGGCGCCGGTGCCGCCGTCAGCGGGTCGTACCCGCCGCCGGACTTCGGAAAGGCGATGACATCGCGGATGGAGTCGCTGCCCACCAGCAGCGCGCAGATCCGGTCCCACCCGAAGGCGATGCCGCCATGCGGCGGCGCGCCGAAGGAGAACGCGTCGAGCAGGAAGCCGAACTTCTCGTGCGCCTCGTCCGCGGACAGCCCCATGACGTCGAAGACCCGCTGCTGGACGTCGGCGCGGTGGATGCGGATCGACCCACCGCCGATCTCGTTGCCGTTGCACACGAGGTCGTAGGCGTGGGAGAGCGCGTTCCCGGGATCGTCGTCGAAGCGGTCGAGCCACTCGGGCCGCGGCGCGGTGAACGCGTGGTGCACCGCCGTCCACCGACCCGATCCCACGGCCACGTCGTCGGTCTCGTCCACCGGCTCGAACAGGGGATAGTCGACGATCCAGGCGAACTCCCACGCGTCCTGGTCGATCAGCCCGGCCCGCCGCCCGATCTCGAGCCGGGCGGCACCGAGCAGGGTCTGGGAGCCGGGGCGCGCTCCGGCGGCGAAGAAGATCGCGTCTCCGGGTGCTGCACCGACCCTCTCGGCGAGGCCGGTCCGCTCGGCTTCGGAGAAGTTCTTCGCCACCGGCCCGGACAGCTCGTCGTCGGCGTCGACCAGCACGTACGCCAACCCCCTGGCGCCGCGAGCCTTCGCCCACTCCTGCCATGCGTCCAGCTCGCGCCGGGTCTGCACGGCGCCGCCGGGATGGACGACGGCCCCCACGTACGGCGCCTGGAACACCCGGAAGGTGGTCTGCGCGAAGTGCGAGGTGAGGTCGGTGAGCTCCTGGCCGAAACGCAGGTCCGGCTTGTCTGTGCCGAATCGGTCCATCGCCTCGTCGAAGGTCATCCGTCGGATCGGCGTCTCGAGGTCGTGACCGACGAGCTTCCACAGTCCGGCGACGATGCGCTCGCTCAGCGCGATCACGTCGTCCTGCTCGACGAAGCTCATCTCGATGTCGAGCTGGGTGAACTCGGGCTGGCGGTCGGCGCGGTAGTCCTCGTCGCGGTAGCACCGGGCGATCTGGAAGTAGCGTTCGAAGCCGCCGACCATGAGGAGCTGCTTGAACAGCTGTGGCGACTGGGGCAGCGCGTACCAGCAGCCCGGACGCAGCCGCGCCGGAACGAGGAAGTCGCGCGCTCCTTCCGGCGTCGACCTGGTCAACGTGGGCGTCTCGATCTCGACGAAACCCTCGGCCAGTAGGAGGTCGCGCGCCGCCTGGTTGACCTTCGACCGCAGCCGCAGGGCTGTGGCCGGTCCGAGGCGGCGGAGGTCGAGATAGCGGTAGCGCAGCCGCACCTCCTCGCCGACTCCCGTGGCCGAGCCGGTCTCGTCGACCTGGAACGGCAGCGGCGCGGCCTCGCTGAGAACCTCGAGCGTGTCGGCGACGACCTCGACCTCGCCGGTGGGCAGGTTGGGATTCTCGTTCCCGGGTGGTCGCCGCTGGACCAGGCCCTCGACACGGATGCAGTACTCGCTGCGCAGCCCGGCGGCGACGGCCTCGTCCCGCACGACCACCTGGGCGATCCCCGACCCGTCGCGCAGGTCGAGGAACGCCACTCCACCGTGATCGCGCCGCCGGGCCACCCAACCCGCGAGCATGACCGTCCGACCGGCGTTTTCGGCACGGAGGTCGCCGGCCGACTGGGTGCGCAGCACGAGGGTGGGTCCTTCGGTGAAGGTTGCAATCGGGCGGACCCGATCCTACGGACCGCAGGACGCCTGTACCGAACGGGTTGTGGCTCACAGCAGGCTGAGCTGTCGCGGCGATGCCGCACCGGCGACCGGCGGCGCCGGGTCGGCGGCGCCGTCCCTCACAGACGCGGGACCGTCCAGCCCGTGGCTGCTCAGCAGCGGCTGGACCTGGCGCGACAGCCACTCCCGGTAGTCGCGGGACACGTAGGAGCCGCGCGCGTAGAGCCGCAGGTACACCGGCACCAGTTCGGGGCGCTCGCGCTCGAGCCAGGCCATGAACCATTCGCGTGCCCCCGGCCGCAGATGCAGGGGAATCTCGGTGACACCGGTGGCACCGGCATCGGCGAGTTGGGCCACGGCGGACTCGAGTTGTCCGGCGGAGTCGGTCAGGCGCGGCAGGACCGGCGCAAGCAGAACCGCGCAGTCGAAACCGGCCGTCCGGATCGCGCGGACGAGGTCGAGCCGGGCGCGGGGTGACGGGGTGCCGGGCTCCAGGCTGGCGTGCAGGGCGGGTTCGTAGATCGCGATCGAGACGCCGAGCCCGACTGGCACCGACCGCGACGCCTCTGCCAGCAGAGGCAGGTCGCGTCGCAGCAGCGTGCCCTTGGTGAGCACCGAGAACGGCGTGCGGGACCGGGCCAGCGCCCGGATGATGCCCGGCATCAGCCGGTAGCGCCCCTCGGCGCGCTGGTAGGGGTCGGTGTTGGTGCCGAGGGCGACGTGCTCACGCGTCCACGACCGACGGCCCACCTCGCGGCCCAGCACCTCGGCGGCGTTGACCTTGACCACGATCTCGGTGTCGAAGCCCCTGCCCGGGTCGAGTTCGAGCCACGAGTGGCTGCCCCGGGCGAAGCAGTTGTGGCTCACCACGCCGTTGGCGACGAAGTCGCCCGTGCCGGTGGTGAGGTCGTACATCGGCACCTCGCCGCCCACCGGTTCGACCCTGACCACGCGGCGCTGTGCGTCGGCGGCGATCGGCAACCCGCCGCGGCCGACCGCCCGCCCGACCTGGTCGCGGCCCAGCCCGACGAGGTCGTCGCCGGTGGTCAGGTACGGCCGAGCCGCAGCGTCGGCACAGGCACCGGGTGCGACGTGCTTCCATCCCGTCGGGGTGAGGAACCGGTGGTCGCCGCTGGCCACCACGACGGCGCCGTCGTCGAGCTCGACGGCAATGCCCGGCTTCGCCGTCTGCCAGTGCGCGCGCACCTCGGTAGCCACGTAGCGACGGACTCCCGCCCTCAGCTCCGTGCCGTAGACCGAGTCGCCGACGCGCACGTCGGCCAGCCGCCGTACCCGTCCCGAAGCCAACATCACCAGCGTGTCGCCGGACAGGCAGTAGGTGCATGCGTGCGTGCACCCGCGGTACGGGTTGACCGTCCACCGGAACGGCACCATGGACTGACCCGGTACCTCGTTGAGAACGCTGCGAGCGCGGACCTCGTGGAAGGTGACGCCGGCGAACTCGGGCGTCGTCACACTCCGGACCAGGCCGGGAATGCGGCCCATCCCAGGCAGGGCCGCCCCGTCCTCGGCGCCCACCTGCTGACCGTCCCACCGCACCATCACATTCGAACACGTGTTCGAGTTCGATGCAAGCCCACTGTCTCCACCCCGCTGCCATCCGTCCCTGCCAACTTGTGGCGGGTTCGCAACGCCTCGGGCGGCCACGAGGCGTGTCCAACCCGCCACAAGACGGACCGGCAGGTTGGCAGATGGGCCGGGGTGAACGGCAGCATCTGGTCAGGACGTGCCGTATCAGGCAGGGTGGCGACACGCTCCGACCAATGGGCAGGCGTGCGCGCAGCCCGTGGTCGCAGGGGCGCCGATCCGAGGGGGCAACCATGGCAGAGCCGTCCACCATCGCGCGCGGTCACGGACTCGGCGTCGTACGCACGATGCCCGAGTTCCGCGAGTTCGCCGACCAACAGACACCGCTGACCGTCGCGAGGCGCCGGCTGCTGGTCGACCAGGCCCGGATCCTGGTCGAACACCTCTACGTCCACCTGCCGCTCAAGCGCGCGATGCACGCCGTCGACCCCGCGCAGCGTCTTCGGCTGCTCGCCTACCGGCTCGAGGTGCTCACCGACCGCGAGTTCCACGCCGAACTGCTCGACGTGTTCATCTCGGTGCGCGACCTGCACACCAACTACCTGCTCCCTCAGCCGTACGCGGGCCGACTGGCGTTCCTCGGCGTCCTGATCGAGCGCTACGCCGAGGACGGCAGGCCCAGGTGGATGGTGTCGAAGGTCTTCGACCACCTGGTGAGCGAGCTGACCCTGCAGGCCGGCGTCGAGGTGACCCACTGGAACGGCGCGCCGCTCGAGCTCGCGGTGTGGCGCAATGCCCAGCGAGAGGCGGGCAGCAACCTGCCGGCCCGTACCGCCCGCGGCCTCGAGAACCTCACCCTGCGCAGCCTCGTCGTCTCGCTGCCACCCGAGGAGGACTGGGTCGACCTGCGCTACCTCGTCGACGGGGAGCCGCACGAGGAGCGCCTGGTGTGGCGGGTGTTCGACAGTGTCGCCGAGATCCTCGGCGACGACGCGGCTCCGTCAGGGCTGCTGGCCGGCCTGGCCACACCTCCGGCGCATCTGGTCGGTGTCGACTTCCGCACCGAGCTGGTACGCAGGGTGAAGAAGCGACTGTTCAACCCGGCCGCAATCAAAGAGGAGCGCCGGGTCGAGCGCACCAAGGCGGCCGTCCCGCGGGCCACCGAGGCCCAGCAGGCCGAGAACGTCATTCCGACCAGCAGGCCCGACGACCTGTTCGCCAAGACCGTGGACACGGCACACGGCACCTATGGCTACCTGCGGCTGTTCACGTTCCACATGAAGGACGGCAAGATCGGCGAGTTCGTCGGAGAGGTGGCGCGGCTGCTCGAGGAGGAGTTCCCGCCCGACGGGCTCATCGTCGACGTCCGCGGGAACGGCGGCGGCTACATCATCGCCGCGGAGTTCCTGCTGCAGTTCCTGACTCCGCGCCGGATCGAGCCCGAGCCGACGCAGTTCGTGAACACGCCGGCCACGCTCGACCTGTGTACGAAGGTGGCCGACATGGCGCCCTGGCGGCCGTCGATCGCGCAGGCGATCGAGACCGGAGCGCAGTACTCCAGGGCGATCCCACTGTCCGAGCCGGAGCTCGTCAACGCGGTGGGCCAGCTCTACCACGGCCCCGTTGTGCTGATCACCGACGCGCTCTGCTACTCGGCCTGCGACATGTTCGCGGGCGGCTTCGCCGACCACGAGATCGGTCGCATCCTCGGTGTCGACGCCAACACCGGAGCCGGCGGCGCCAACGTCCTCGACCACGAGCAGTTGCGCAGCGAGTGGACCGACGGCCCGCTGCGTGTACTGCCGGCCGGGGCCCGCATGCGCGTTTCCCTTCGACGGACCCTTCGGGTGGGCGCCTCGGCGGGGCAGCCGGTCGAGGACCTCGGCGTCGTGCCGCACGAGCAGCACGACATGACCCGCGACGATCTGCTCGACGGCAACCGCGACCTGCTGGACCATGCGGGCAAGATCCTGTCTGCGGGGACCGCGCGGGTGCTGGACGCGGCGGTGGCGTCGGTCACGGGCCAGGACCTGCTCCTCGAGGTGACCACCCGGTCCGTCGCCAGCATCGACGTCTACGTCGACGGACGCCCGCAGGGCCCAGGCGGTGTTCCCACCCCCGACGGCACGACGACGGTGGCGGCGCAACTCCCCCCGTCGGGCGCCGCGACGATCCGGCTGGAGGGGTTCGTGGACGGCACGCTCGTGGCCGCCCGGCACGTGACGGTCGAACCGAACTGACGGCGGCCGTCGTCAGGTGTCCACGGTGGCGAGGACGCGGATGCGCAGGTCGGCGACGAGCACGCTCAGGGGCACGGCCACCTGGTCGCCGGTCGCCAGGTTCTTCACCTGGGCCTCGCCTGCGGCGAGGTCGCGTTCGCCGAGCACGACTGCGTAGGACGCGCCGCTGCGGTCGGCCGACTTCATCGCACCCTTGAGGCCGCGACCGGCAGTCGCGAGGTCGGCAGTGACACCGCGACGCCGGAGCTCTGTCACCACTCCGAACAGGTGGCGCGCAGCTCGGTCGCCGAGCGGTACGGCGAAGACGTCGACGCGAGGCATGCCCGGCAGCGGCAGGCCCTCGGCATCCATGGCGAGCAGCGTCCGCTCGACCCCGAGGGCCCACCCGACACCGGGCAGACGCGGGCCGCCGAGCAGTTCCGACAGACCGTCGTAGCGGCCGCCGCCGCCGACGGCCGACTGGGCGCCCAGTCCATCGTGGACGAACTCGAACAGCGTGCGGGTGTAGTAGTCCAGGCCCCGAACCAGCCGCGGCTCGTCGATGTACGCGACGCCTGCGTCGGTGAGCAGCGTGCGGACTGCGTCGTGGTGGTCCTGGTCGCCGGCGGAGAGGAAGTCGGCGATCACGGGCGCCTTCTCGAGTGCGGCCTGGATCTCCGGCCGCTTGTCGTCGAGCACCCGCATGGGGTTGAGCTCGACGCGCTGCCGGGTTTCGGCGTCGAGGTCGAGCCCGCGCAGGTAGTCCTGCAGGGCCGCCCGGTAGGCCGGGCGCGACTCGTCGGATCCCAGCGAGTTGACCAACAGCCGGACGCCGGTCAACCCGAGCCCGCGGTACGCGTCGGCGGCCAGCACGATCGTCTCGGCGTCGACGGCCGGGTCGTGGGTGCCCACGACCTCGGCACCCACCTGCCAGAAGTGGCGGTAGCGCCCCTTCTGCGGGCGCTCGTAGCGAAAGTACGACGCCGAGTACCAAAGCTTCACCGGCAGGGCCCCGCGGTGCAGGCCCTGCTCGAGAACAGCGCGCAGCACCGGCGCGGTGCCTTCCGGGCGAAGGGTCACCTCGTCGCCGCCCCTGGTGACGAACGAGTACATCTCCTTGGTGACCACGTCCGTGGACTCGCCCACTCCGCGGACGAACAGCGCGGTCTCCTCGAACGTCGGCGTCTCGACGTAGCCATAGCCCGCCCCCCGCACCGGTCCGGAGAGCGCCTCCCGCACCGCGAGCGTCGCCTCCCCTCGGGGAGGAACGAGGTCGAACGTGCCCCTGGGAGCACGGAAGTGTCGGCTCACCGCTGTCCTCAGGTCGGGGTGGTTCTCATGAGCCCCTGCAGGAACGGGTTCGTCGCACGCTCACGACCGATGGTGGTGGCCGGGCCGTGGCCGGGCAGCACGACGGTGTCGTCACGCAACGGAAGCACCTTCTCGGCCAGGCTGCGCAGCATGAGATCGTGGTCGCCACCGGGCAGGTCGGTACGACCGATGCTGCCCGCGAACAAGACGTCGCCGGAGAGGCAGGTCTGCGCTCCGCCGGCCGACCCGGCGTCGGGGAGCCGGAACAGAACCGACCCCTCGGTGTGTCCAGGCGCGTGGTCGACGGTGACGGAAAACCCGGCCAGGGACAGGGTCTCGCTGCCGGAAAGGGTCCGCACGTCGTCCGGCTCTGCCCACGTCGCCCGCTCGCCGAACTGCTGCTCGAGCATCCCCACCAGCACCGGGTCGAGCATGGACAACGGGTCCACGAGCCGGTAGCGGTCGTCTCCGTGGACGTACGCGGCCAGGCCGTGGGCTCCGCACACCGGCGTCACCGAGTACACGTGGTCGACGTGCCCATGGGTGAGCAGAACCGCAGCCGGGCGGAGGCCGTGCTCGCGCAGCACCCCGTCGAGCCGGCCGACCACACCGATGCCCGGGTCGACGACCAGGCATTCCTCTCCCTCCGCCGGCGCGACCACGTGGCAGTTCGTCGCGAACGCGGCGGCCGGGAGACTGACGACGAGCACGTCCGGAAGGCTACCGGTCGACCGCCGGACTGCGTCCCGCCGCCGGTGCGGCCAGCGCCGATCGCAGCCGGAGATCGGACGATCTGACACGAACTCGTGACGTTCACCGGCCGACCCCCTGCCTAGACTGTGCCAACCCGGGCGTGTCGACCTGGTCGTCGCACCCCTGGCCGTACTTGTCGAGCACGCAAGAGCACGGAGGAACAGTGGCCAGCACGAGCCAGCGCCGGCGTCAGCTCGCCCGGCAACGGTGGGAGAAGCAGCAGGCCCGCCGCGCCGAGGCGGCCGCCCGCGCACGGCGGCGGCGCCAGATCCTGGCCGGTGTCACAGCCGTCGCCGTCCTCGGAGCCAGCATCGCCGGCGTCGTCGTGTGGAGCCCGTGGAGCGGAGACGAGGACGTCACCACCACCACCGCGACCGACGAGTCGGCCGATGCCGCCGCGGCCGACGGCAGCTGCACCTACACGGAGGCCGGCACGCCCGACGACGCGATCGGTCTCCCTCCGGCCGAACCGATCGCGGCCTCGACCGCGACGCTGACGATCGACGGCAAGCCGGTCACGATGGAGCTGCTCTCCGACCTGGCGCCGTGCACGGTGAGCTCGCTGGCCCACCTCGCTGCGAGCGACTACTTCGACGGCACCTCCTGCCACCGCCTCACCAGCTCGCCCGGCCTGCGCGTGCTGCAGTGCGGCGACCCGACCGGCAGCGGAAGCGGCGGGCCAGGTTACGAGTTCGGCCTCGAGAACACCGACGGCGCCACCTACCCCGCCGGCACTGTGGCGATGGCGCACCGGTCCGGCGAGCCCGGGTCCAACGGAAGCCAGTTCTTCCTCGTCTACGAGGACTCCGAGCTCCCGCCGGAGTACACGGTCTTCGGCCACATCACCGAGGGGCTCGACCTTCTCGCCGACATCGCCGCCCAGGGAACCGCCGACGGCAGCGACGACGGCACGCCGAAACAGCCCGTGACCCTCGATGACCTCGTGACCGCCGCATGACCCCGGACGACACGGCTCCTACTCCCCCACCGGCGCCCCCGCCGGACGACCCGCCGCCGCCCGCGCCGGTGCGTCCCACGGTCGCCGAGAACGAGTGGGGCAGGGTCGACGACGCAGGCGACGTCTTCGTGCGCGCGGATGCCGGTGAGCGTCAGATCGGGTCCTGGCAGGTCGGCGAGCCCGAGCAGGCGCTGGCGTTCTTCGGGCGCAAGTACGACGACCTGGTGGTCCAGGTCGACCTGCTGGAGCAACGGCTGGGATCCGGCGCAGCGGCTCCCGACGAGACCCAGGCAGGCGTCCGGCGGCTCCGGGAGGCGTTGGTCGAGCCGAACGCGATCGGCGACTTCGCCGCCCTGTCGCGGCGACTTGACGCGATCGAGGAGCGGATCGCCGAGCGCCGCGCCGAGCGCCGGGCCGAGCGCGCGCAGGCGCTCGACGATGCCCGCGCCCGGAAGGAGCGCATCGCCACGGAGGCGGAGGCGATCGCCGAGGGCGACGACTGGCGCCACGGCGCCGACCGTCTGCGCACCCTGTTGGACGAATGGAAGACACTTCCCCGCCTCGACCGGTCGACCGACGACGCGCTGTGGCGGCGATTCTCCAATGCGCGGACCCACTACACCCGCCGCCGTCGCACCCATTTCGCCGAGGTGGCCGAACGGCGCGAACAGGCCAAGGCTGTCAAGGAGGAGATCCTCGCCGAAGCCGAGTCACTGGCCGACTCCACCGACTGGGCCGCGACGGCACGCCGGTACCGAGAGCTCATGGCGCGCTGGAAGGCGGCCGGCCCGGCCCCCAAGCCTGCCGACGACGCACTCTGGCGGCGCTTCCGGGCCGCTCAGGACACCTTCTTCACGGCCCGCTCCTCCGACCTGTCCAAACGCGACACCGAGCAGCAGGGCAACCTCGAGGTCAAGCAGGCACTGCTCGCCGAAGCCGAGGCCCTGCTCCCCGTCGACGACTGGAAGGCCGCCCGGGAGTCCCTGCGGTCCATCCATGAGCGCTGGGAGGCCGCCGGCCACGTCCCACGCGACGCCATGCGGGCGATCGAGGGCCGCCTACGCCGCGTCGAGGACGCCGTCCGCGACGCCGAGCAGAACGAGTGGCGGCGCACGAACCCCGAAGCTCGGGCCCGGGCCGAGGCCACTGTCGCCCAACTGCAGGCGTCGATCGCCGACCTGGAGAAGCAGGCGGCCGCCGCCCGCGAACGAGGTGACACGTCCAAGGTCACCGAAGCCGACGACGCCCTGAGCGCCCGCCGCTCCTGGCTCGCCCAAGCCGAGCGCGCCCTGGACGAGTTCCGCGCCTGACCCGTCCCGCCGGGGTCAGCCCCCTCCGTCCTCGGGTTGCCGTTGATCACGGCGGCCCGTTGGGCGGAGCCGTTGGGCGATGCAGCATCAACGTAGAGCGACCAGAGCAGTCGTTGTGGCGGGCCGCAGGTTGGGCGGCGTCTAAAGAGCAATCCGTGGCACGCTGTTTCCGCCACGGATTGCGGAGCCGCCGAACCTGCGGCCCGCCACAACGACCCACGCAGAGGCGTCAGGCCGTCGCGCGGGCGCTGGTCAGGCGGTAGGCGTCGAACACGCCCTCGACACCCCGCACGGCCTTGAGAATGTGGCCGAGGTGCTTGGGGTCGCCCATCTCGAAGGTGAAGCGGCTCTTCGCGATCCGGTCCGAGCCGGTGGTGACGGTGGCCGAGAGGATGTTCACGTGCTGGTCGGACAGCATGCGGGTGATGTCGGAGAGCAGCCGTTCTCGGTCGAGGGCTTCGACCTGAATCGCCACGAGGAACACGCTGCTGGCCGTCGGGGCCCATTCGACGTCGACCATGCGTCCGTGCTCGCGCCGCAAGGCGGCGACGTTGACGCAGTCACCGCGGTGGACCGAGACGCCGGAGCCCCGGGTGACGAACCCCACGATGTCGTCGCCGGGAACGGGCGTGCAGCACCGCGCCAGCTTGACCCACACGTCGGAGGCGTCCTTCACCACGACGCCGGGATCGCCGGTCGTTCGCCGCCGCGGGCGGTCCGGCCGAGCCGCCTCGGCGGCGTCCTCGCTCGTGCCCTCTGCACCGCCGAGGGTCTGGACCAGCTTCTGTACCACGCTCTGCGCGGACACGTGACCCTCGCCCACGGCGGCGTAGAGCGCCGAGATGTCCGGGTAGCGCAACTCGTCGGCCACCATGGTGAGGGTGTCCTGCGAGAGCATCCGCTGGAGCGGGAGGTCCTGCTTGCGCATGACCCGAGCGATGCCGTCCTTGCCCTGCTCGATCGCCTCCTCGCGGCGTTCCTTGGAGAACCACTGCTTGATCTTGTTGCGGGCGCGGGCGCTGGTGACGAACGTGAGCCAGTCGCGGCTGGGCCCGGCACCGG